>DIYE01000230.1 GCA_002428885.1 Alphaproteobacteria bacterium UBA6062 | reverse complement strand
GGCCGCTTCACTGGCCGCCGCAATCTCGTCGGCTGCGTTATTAAGATCCACCGCGCCTTTAAGGGCTATATCCCCATGAGCAAGACCTTTTGAGGCTGCATCGGTGAGCACATTCTCCCGCCGCTCCTGGATCTGCCGGTAGCGTCTGGTCTGCTCGGTTGCCGGCATTCTCGCCGCTTCCTCTGGATGGATCCATAAATACCGGCGATAGGCGTCTCCCGCTCCGCAAACCGATCCAAATTCGAGCTCGTCAAGCTCAATAGCCGGAAATAACTGCTCCAGATCCGGCATCAGACATTGCATATCCCGCTGCAACTGCCGACCGATCTTGGGCAGGTTAAGGGATGGGATGGAGATCTTGCCCATCTCACCAATCGCGTTGAGCTGTCGCTGAAGCTGATCCTTCATGGCTTTCAGCTCTTCAAGTTGCTTTTTGAGCTCTGAGATGCGCTTCTTGGCTTCCGCCAGGTTCTTGGCATCAATCACTGCATAGGCTGCTCCGACCGGGGTGGGAGACAAAGCGGATGCTGCAAGGCTGCAAGCCAGGGCAAGCAGTACAGGACGCGCCTGTTTCTTTAAAGATGTGATGACCATTCTGCGCCCCATCTGTCTTTGAGTTGTTGTAAATGACGGTTAGCCGCCGCACCGGCCCGGTAATAGCGCAAGCCATCGCCAAGCCACCCCAGATCCACATCCAGAATGACGCTTTCGTCATAACCGGTGGTCCCGTCACGCTTGACCACAAGAACCTGTCGTCCCTCTCCAAAACGTTCCCGGCCAGTGATAAAGTTGATCTGTTCTTCATTTAGGTTGAACGCTTCCAGATCGCCCGACCGCACCAAGGAGTTCGGAAAAAATATCAGGGTCTGGGTGTTGTTGATAATTCCCTCATGCTCAGGAAAGTTCATCAGGGCAGCCGGATCCTGAAACGCCAGGCAGACCATGCCGCCCAGCTTGCGATACTCCCGGTACATCTGCAGGACAATATCCTTGAAGCCGGCATTCTGAAGCAGATGGGCCGCCTCATCGACAAAGATGGCAAACTGCCCGCTGCCGGTACGGGCAACATCCGTAATGGCTGCCGCCATATGAGCCACTACCGGCGCTCCCAATTGTGGGTCACTCAAGGCTTCGTTCATATTAATCCCCACCAGATGACTGCCGGTCAGCCACGAGCGCAGGCTATCCTGAGGCGCATTGAAGATATGAGCATAGAGACCTTCCCGACCTTTGGGATCTGTTACCCAGCGGGAGAAAGCCTGGCGGGCATCAGAGCCGCGGGCAAAACCCAGATCATAAATGGCATCAAAGCGCCGATCCGGAACCTCGACTGCAAAGGCGATGTCCAGAGCATGGGCGATCTCCGCTTCCATCTCTTCCGTGATAGTCGTTCCCATCATGGCGCGCATGATCAGGCTGAGACGGTGACGCATGGCCTTGTTGTCTTCGCTTACATCCAGAGGATTGAGAGCCATCTCGTCAAAGGACTGGTATATCCCGCCCATGGCCTCAATCATGAAACGGGCTCCTTCCTTGCTGTCAAACACATAGGCCCTGAGGTCCGGGAATTTGGCGAGGCCGCCCAGCAGATGCAGGGCGAGGGTTGATTTACCGGCGCCGGTCCCGCCAATGACGATGGCATTGCCGGCAGACTGGGCTTTATCGGAGGCATGGAACTGAAAGGCATAGGATTGACCGGACGGGGTCTGGAACAGACGCACTGGTTGGTTGCCGAAGGGACTTGCGGTCATGCCCTCCGGTGAATAATAAAAACACCACAAGCCTGCCAGGTTACGATCCAGAAGACGGAGCGGGCGGATCAGCCGGTCATTGCCGGGCAGGCGATTGGCCCAGCACAGGGCAGCGGTTGCTGTTTCCACGGAATAGACAACACGTCGCCGGGCGAGGGTTTCTGAAAGGCGGTGCAGCAAGGCTTCCAGGGCTTCTTCATCACGCGCCCGCACCGTCAGCTGAAACTGGGTCTGATAGAGCGTCGCACTGTTGCTGCCCAGCAACTCCGTCACAACCACTGTTTCCTCTGCAGCCTGGGAATTGCCAATCAGGGCGGCCGAGAATTCCTGCTGCTTGCGCATCAACCCTGCCAGGGTTCTCTCATTGGACAAGGGCCTGGCAATCTGGCTGATCTCGATGTCACCCGGTACACTGAGCAGCTCCGTCAGGATAAGTCCCTGCAAATGCTCCGGCCAGGACGTGATGGCAATCACCCGACTGATATGGGCCTCGGGTGTTTGTGTGTATAAGGCACCGGTCCTGTCAAAGGTGAGATCACAGGCAGGCAGGTTCCCTGAAAGAGAGCGGTGTATGGCCGGCCGGTCAAAGCGCAGCTCCCCGGTGACCAGATAGCTGAGAAAAGAGGTGATCGGGCAGGGCTCGTCCTTGTTCTCAGTGGTTTTAACAGCTTCAATGCGATAATCGCGCAGCAATGTGGAAACTCTGGAGGTTGCTTTGGCAAGAGCAGGCAGGTCAGAATGCTGAAGAATAATCAGCCAGGTCAATCGGTAGCTATGACGGTATGTCTGCTGCTCGGTCTCGCCGATCTCCTGCAGGGCAGGGGACGGCCAATTGGCTTCAAAGCTTACATCTCGTTGTCGTTTGATACCATATAGTCGCCAGGTGGTACCTGTCTGGCCGACCTGGTGAAACAGATCTGCTCGGGCATCCAGCAGTCTTTCCTGTTCCAGCAAGGGTTTGGTCTCAAAAGGCAGGCCCGATACCGTGAATAGCCGGATATAGGCCCCGTCTTTTAACCGGGCGGTTTGACCGTCTTCCAGAATATGGTCAAATTCCAGCTCATCGACCAGCCAGTCCCGTTTAATGTCCCCCAGCATCAACCGTCGGCTTACCGGCCAGGCGAGGGTCGCGCCAACGGCTGCCAGGGCCGTACTTACAAGAAGGCTATCAAGCATGGAGCATCTCCCATGCTGAAAAGAGTGCTCGTCTTTTGATGTGAAGCCCCTTTAAGAAAGGGACAATCACTGCTTCCTGCCTGTTTGGGAGGCTCCTAAAGGAGTAAGGAAAAACAAGAAAGAGAAAAACGCAGGGCAATGAAACTGTTAAACCTGCCCTGCGGCTCTCTTTCATAAGCGCGCATAAAGAGAGTCTTACGAGACCCGTATAACCAGGATCTGAGAGACGCAAGGGAGATATGAAGGGCCTTGCATCTCTCAGTTTCTTCCTCTGGACCGGAAATGAAAACGAACCAGGTGAAGAACAAAGAAGCGATGGCCAGAAGAGGAGCAACCACTTAGGCCATCGCTTCATGCTCTCTTTTTTATGCGGTTGCAAAAAAGAGAAGCGTTCGAGGTACTTAAAATTAGAGGCTGAGAGGAGCAGGAGGGGTATGAAGCCACTTATTCCTCTCAGCTTTTCTACCAAAACAGCTGATGAAAGCGAACCGGCAGAAAGGTATCGGTTCTTCAGAGGCGCTTGCAACCTTGAAGAACCAGCATCTTTATAGTCAGCATTGTTGTTACTGATATGACTGAATTTGAATGCACTGTGAGAGGTGCGTTTGTGCCAGAGTTTATGCTGATTGGAAGCACTAAGATCAGGCAGTGTGGATCGTCTCTTGATGTGGATGGGAAGAGGAACTCGCCCTTCCTCTTCCCGTATTCCGCCCATACCCCTTTTTAGTGAATGAAAGGAGACATTAGATATGGACGAAATTATTCTAACGCTGAGCTTGAGAGAGGCGACGATTGGCTTTTTTATCGTCTGTGCTATTCTGGGATTTAGCTGGGCTGTTATCCATGAATATAGAATAGCCAGGCGGTTGGTAATCGATTTGGTGCAGCTGGTTTTTAGTAGCTTGTATACAGCTCTTGTCGTGGACCCGTTCTGGAAGCATAAGACGCGTCCAACCCGGTAGAAAATGCCAAAGGCGTTAAACCTCTGCAGATGGGTGGGTTTGTCATTTTCATAAGACAGGTAGTCTACACACCGTTCATCTGGCGCTCTGTCTCTGCTTGTAACACGAGTAAGTGCTCCTAACTGGAGTCTCCAGTATTGTGTTCCAAGTAAGGTGTCCGAAGGCAGGTAGCAGCCTGCCTCCGGGCGTCTTCCACTCATTAAAGAACCTAATGAAGGAAGATATTCATGATGAATTTCTTTGGCCGGAGCCGTTCCGGCATGCGCAGCCGTGCGCAACTTTCCTCTACCCGGAATGATCCAGAGTTTGGCATTGCTATTGGCAAGCTGTGCAAAGCCCCATAAAGGGGTGCTTTGGCCTTTGTTGCCAAGAGGTGTTTGAGGTTCTGAATATTCATAAGATACACTGTCTGCATGCCGTTCACTTGATCTCCCGTTTTTGCTTGTAACGCGAGTAATATCTCCTAACTGCAAACACCGGTATCGTGTTCTAAATAAGGCGTCCGAAGGCAGGGTACGACCTGCCTCCGGACATCTTCCGTTCTTTAACACCAATAAAGAAGGAAGAATTTTATGAAGACTATCCTTGGCCGGGCTCCCTCCGGCATACGCAGCTATGCGCACCTCTCTTCTATCCAGAATGATCTGGAATTTGGCATTGCTGTTGGCCGGCCTTTGAGATGGCGTCTTGCATTTATTGTTGCGGCTAACAAGATGACGGGCATCCCGACCAAAGCGATGGCAAAAAACAAAGCTGAGAACAATAGAGACCCTTTTGATAAACCGGGCTTTTTCTATTGCTCGCTGCTTGCGATGCATTTGATCCTTCAATTGACGATCCAGGGAGCTTTGGACCGATCTGCCCAGGAGATCCTGTCTGATCCGATGACAGCGCTTTGCAATATCGCAATCTTGATAACCTGGATGGTGCATCCTTACTTCCGTCCATTGAGGATCCGCACTGTTCTTAAACGGCATCGCTAGCAGGCAATGGAGAACGGGCGAGATATCTGCGGACTGTGACAAGGTGAAAAGCATGGATTAATTCCTGGTCTCGGATTGAACAGGTGGGATGCCGGCGATCAGGGTTCTTGATTGTTTCCCCCGATAAAAACGACCTGGCCTGAAATACACAGTCTCGCAATGGGGCTCCGTGCGCCGCAAGCGCCATAGGAAAATCACGCCAATGGCAAAGGCCAGCAAGGGACCGACAAAAGAAATCCAGACAATGCCGATAAAGCTCAGCAGCGGTACCAGGGGAATAACGGCTCCGGCCAACAGCATCAGCAGAGTGGGCGGCAGGCCAAACAGGGTTGGCGGCGATGCAATATAGGATAAGGAGTAGCTGGTTGCTTTCATGGTGATCACGTCTGGATATTGAGGAGGGCGGTGACAACGGCCGGTCCGACGGTAACCAGGAGGCCGCCCAGAAGAATAAAGCCGACCCTCTGCCACTCAAGACGACCGGCGATCCCGGCCCAGAGCCCCAGGGCAATCACACCAATACCAATGATTGGTCCGCCGATTTGTACAAGACCGCTTTGCAGGGTATTTGCCAGGTCCGACGCCGGTTTGATCCAATCACCGTTTGGGGAAGACTGGGCCAGAGCCAGGTGAGGAAGTGTGACGGTCAGAAAGAACAGACAGGAGATGAGTTTCTTGAACATGAACAGGTGTCCTATTTAAAAACAAAGGCCAGGGCTGCAACAGCTGCCCAGACAAGAAAGGTGAAGATGAGATTGACCACAGTGTAGCGTTTGATCACAGCCGTGAGCTTGAGGTGGTTCTCTGTGCTTTGCCGCACATGATGCGCTGAGGCTGCCAGAGTGGTTTCCAAGATATCTCGGAAAGTTCCGCCGGTCAGGCTGTGCAGGCTTTGCTTGACCGCCCCTGTCATCTCCTGGCCCGATTGCTCCAGGAGCTGTTTCAGCTCTTCCAGGAAGATCTCCTGCTGCCTGGCCTGGTCGCTGAGGAAGACCTGATGCAGCAGAACACTGACCATCACCGGATCCGTCTCATCCACAACCAGGTTAAGCTTCTCCCGGATCAGGCGCTTCGCTCCCTCTATCCCAAGTGGGAGAGGGGGAGGTTGTGTTCGAGATGTTGTTGATTGCTCTGTCACTGAAGAATCCTCAGAAGTGCAAATGATCGATCTGACCGTCAATATCCCGCCAGATCATGCCAAGCCGTTGCTTACCCATCAGGTTGAAGGTCGAGTTTTGGCGCACCTCTGCAAAGCTCAGCTTACGGCGCAGCATCTGGTCCATGTCGTAACCAAAGGTCTCTTTGCGGACTTCCGTGATCTTTACCAGTCCGTGGATCTGGCGTTTATGGGCCTCATAAAGGGCGCTTTGTTCAAAGCCGGTTCCGTCAACTTCCGCCTTCCCGAAATATTCATTGATCCAGATACAGGTCGGGACATCCCTGAAGTTCCGAAATAGGTTCCCAAGGCCGGTCACCGTATCCCCCATACCCTGGCCGCCCGTCAGCACCGTATGAAAATAGACAGCAGATCCGTTCTCCTGAAGAAATGGCAGGACATCATTCTCATGCAGGTAGGCGCAGAGCGGTACGAAGGTAGCCGCGCCATTATCGATAACAAACACATCCTCCTCGGATGCCGCCATCAGGGTCTCGATCAGCTGATCAAACTGGCGTGGGTCGATCATATCTCCGTTCATGATCGCCAGTGGAGTCGCCTGATAGGCATCGTAGCTGGCGAAGGTGGCATTCACCGGATCCGTATCAATGCCGTGAACCGGTTTGCCCCGCTCTTGGAAATGTTGGAACAATAACGAAGAGACAAGGCTTTTACCGACGCCCCCTTTACCTTGTAGGACGAAATGTATCTGGGCCATTATTTCTTGCCTTTCCATGTTTTATTGAGATCCACAGGCTCTTTCTGCATATCAATCGCACCCTTCAAGCCCACCGCTCGGTTCGATGCCGGCACAAGGGCTGTATCCTCCGATACCAGGGCAGCATCAGAGCTTGATTTATCCTCCAAAGACGCCTCAATAACCTCAGCAGAACGCGTCGGTGCGTAGATAATTGAACGGTGGGTGGGAGTTGGATGGTGTGCATCTTCAGGTGAGGAAAGATGCTCTTTGATTTTACGGACGTGACGCTCCAGCGTTCTACGGCCACCAGAAAACCTGTTATCTTCTTTTAGGAGTTTATAGATTTGCCCGCAGGTTTTACCTGCCCGGAGATAAGATGTGATCTCTGGCCGTAGAATGTAAATCTGATGTCGACCTTCTCCCCAACGCAGCTTTGCCATTTATTTATCCCCCTTGTCTTGATTTGAGGGAGAGATATAACTTGGCGGTATTTTATGGAGATCCCGAAGGTCTGAAGCGTAATAGAGAAATGTTCGCTGTGGAATTTGAAGGGAACGGGATTTTACAAGGCGCCGATAGATGTCAAGGTTTGTCCAGCCACTCTTCAAGAGTTGCAGAATTTCTTCTTCATGCTGAAAAAACTCGGCCTTGCTGTGGCCCCATTGTTGTCGCTTCATTTATCGTCTCATCAAAAAAATCTTTGACAAGAACGATCAATCTTTGGTTATTATTGATGCCAGAAAGTTTCTGTTACATCAAACAGTTACGATTCGGCAAGTTCAATCGTTTTTCTTGCCCCCGCAACCAAATCAAAGGGCCCGTCCTCATCAGAGAGCGGGCCTTCTTTCTTTTGTGCTACTGAGGCAAGGGGAAACAGAAAATAAAGCAGATTCAGTCGCCGATGAGGCACTCGTCAAAAGAAGGTCACCATTCAATAGCTAAAGACAGCTGGTTGAAATACCAATTGAGCCCAGACTGGAAGGTTGGATGCCATGGCAAATCAATACACTGTGATCTCCGGGGAAGAAAATAACAACTAAAAAGAGGAAATGTTGTGATGCGAATCTTTTCCGGGAGAAAATTAGTCATAATTAACGCTGCCCTTTTATCCAGAGCATATGAAATTTGTCTTTCCGCTTCTTAATAATCATGATAATGAGAAGCATTCCTAACAATTAATAAATTGTTAACGTTTGTTAGCGGAGAAAATTGACACGATGGAAGTCAGGTCTTGCATACTGGCGGCTTTGTTTTGCGTTGTTGCTATCCAGGGAGAAGCGTATGCCCAGGAAAGTGACGTCGACAAGATTCTTGGCAGGGCTGGAACAGATCTGCAGAAAAACCTGAAGGTTTTGGAGGATTACTACGGTAAGATTTCCGAAAAATCAGGAGGACGGAAAGCCGATGCGGATGCAGAATTGGAAGATACTGTAGGAACTCTCCCTGCAAATTCCGAAGCATCAAGGCAACGTAAAGATCAAAACTCCTATGCTTTAAATTCGACTGTCAATCGTAACAGACATAATCAACTGCCCAGAATTGCCCGTGATCCTTTTGCCTATACGGACAGAATTGTAAATTCTGACCCTGCCTTTGCCGTGGGAGGGGTCGGCTATACGTCTAAAACTCTGCCTGTGCAGGGAACATTGCCAAAAATGCAGATGCGCGGATTTCTTGAAAAGGGGGAGGATGACCGGATTGCGCTTCTGGAAATAGAAGGTACCGGTGTCCATATGGTTCGCGAAGGCGATATCGTTGGTCTTCAGGCCATCGGTATCGATGGTGTTGTCAGAATTCTTGAGCTCAGGGCACTGAGTTTGATTGTGGAAACCGGCCTTTCGGGCCGTGTTGTGGTGGTACGTTAAGATGAGTGCTTTGAGATACAGTGCCCGATGCATCAGTTTTCTATGCTGTCTTATGATGATGATCACATCGGTACCGGTAACGGGTGGCGACGTTTATGCAGCGAAGAGAAAAGATAAAATTTCATCTCTGGAATTCTCAGAAGCAAGGGTTATTGATGCCGTCCGTATTATTTCAGAGCTCAGCGGCACCAATATCGTCGCAACCGAAGAGGCAGGAAACAAGACTGCCTCTCTCTTCCTGAAAAATGTTTCTGTACGTGACGCCTTGGATTCGTTGTGCCGTGTAAGCGGCTTGTGGTTCCGTTATAACAAAGCGACGCGTACATACCTGGTGATGACGGTAGAGCAGTATAACAACGATTTGGTTGTTTATAATGAAGGCGTAACCAAGGTCTTCACGATGCAGCATCAGAATGTGGTTACGACAGCGAAAATAATCGAAGGACTATTCGGCGAAAACCGTGTCGTCATTGATATCAATACTGAAGATACGGAAGCGATCGGAACAACAGGCCTTAGAAATCGGACGATTGGAAACCAGCTTACCGAAAGAACGATTACCCGGACACTTTCAAGTGATTCAACAAATAGTGCTACCGAACTCAGTACGGATCGACCTGAGGTGAAACTAAGCCCGGGACAGGTTCGGGAGTTAGGTTCGGATGGTATCGGCCCGCCGACTATTTCATCGAGAAATCTCGATCGTTATATCCCGCAGGAACCCAAGATTTACGTAACCGTTCATCGTGAGCATAACCTGGTTTTTGTAAGAACGAGTGATGAAGCCGCGATGGAAGAGATCGAAAAGATCATCATTGAATCCGACCGGCCAACGCCTCAGGTTCTCCTAGAAATGAAGATCCTTGAATTCAGGGTTGGCGATAACTTCAGATCGCTGGTTGATCTAAGTTTTTCACTTGGCAACGGAACCAGAACAACGGATAGCGATGGGAATATTGTTCAAAATCCGTTTTTCCTCTCCCAAACAGGTCGCTTTCCGTTGGAGGGAGGGACGGCTCTATTCCGTATCTTCCATGAGCGTATCACCGCGGCAGTGGAGCTTGCCGAGCAGGAAAACGAACTCAAAGTACTTGCAACACCGATGCTGCTGGCGTCCAATAACCGAGCTTCACGCCTGTTTATCGGTGAAGAAAGAATTATCACGACCGGATTTGAAACGAATACGACGACCGGCACGACAGGTGCACAAAACACGATTTTCGAACTCGAGACGCAAAGGCGTGATGTTGGTACAACGCTGGATATTGTTCCGCGCATTAATAGTGATCGAACAGTCACAATATTGATCCGGCAGGATACATCGACGGTTAATGTCGGTGGTACAAGTCTTCCTGGTATCAATAATGCCGGGGATTCTGTATCGATCCCCATTGATACGGTTAATTCCGCGAATATTGAATCGACAATCATCGCCAAAGACGGCCTTACCGTTGCATTGGGCGGCATGATCCGCCAGACACGCGAGCTTGATGACCGAAAGGTTCCTGGCCTTGGCGATGTTCCAATTCTCGGAAATTTGTTCAAGCGGCAGGTTGATGAAGATGAAAGGACTGAACTGATCCTTCTTGTCACACCTCATATTCTGACAACACCGGAAGATGCGGAAGAAGTCAGTAAAAAAAGACTGAGAAAATTATCTCTGTTGCCGGAACTGGATGACAATCTGGATAATGGAACACGAGGTGAACCAGAGTCCATTACCGCTGCCGAGACGTCTGATCTGGTTTACCTGACAAAGTACGCAGCCCGGGTCATCAGAAATGTTCCCGTTACCGATACCAAAATCGTGCCGGTTCCGATTGGTTTAAAATCATCTGTTAAACTCATAGCGGGGAAGCCGGTGGAAATGACGCCTGTCAAGGCTTGGCGACGGAACAATTTGTATCTCACGGTTGTGGTTACTCAGAATACAAGTGCAGCCAAGATCAACATTAAGGAATCGGAGTTGGAAGGTCCTTGGTTGGCGGCGACTATGGAACACAGAACGCTAGGTCCCGCCGGCAGTCCCGATGCTAACGGATATATGTATCTTATTTCCGACAAACCATTTCTTGATACATTGAGCCGCTCACCATTGGTGCAAGAACAGAATAGAGTTCGGATTGGAGGTAAGCCGTCATGAAGTCTTTGAAGCTCATGATGCCTGTTTTGGTTCTGTTTTTAACAGCCTGCCAGACGTCTGAAGATCCTGTCAGCCAGGCTGCTGCACAGAAAAATCTGAAAGTTGCATCCGATAAGGTGCCGCTTCAACAACAACCAACTATTGAAATGTTTGTTTTTACGGATAGCAAAAGTGAGACAAATCGTCCGCCTGCCCTCCGAAAAGGCTATAAAATAAGGATTTCCCTAAACGACTAGGGGGATTTCCTGTATAAGGTATTTAACTAATCTGTAAGGCCGGTGCGGGTCCGGGTTACAACATTGACGCAATTTAGCCGCTGTTCAGCGGTTCTGGAAGCAAGAGGCGACCATGTCCAGTGCAACAATGTTCGAACCCGAACATCATAAAAAACCTATTTTGACGCCGACATTGAAAGTGACCTTGCCGCTTTTGGCCGTCGCTGCGGGCGTCTTTTCCTATATTGCTTTCGACAGTTTCTATCTGCCGGCGTATGGAGAGAATGCTGAAGATCTTGCTTATCTGAAAAAGGCAGATCCCAGGGCTTTGTCCGGTGGTGACCTCACACATTTTAAATTTGGTGCGGACTCATTTGCTGAGGAAGCCGTAAATCTACCCTGGAAATTATCAAAGCAGTTTGATGCGGGGGACGGTCATTTTGAGCGGCCTTTTACACCGGCAAGCCATGCATCTCTCGGTAATGATGCGGATGGATTGGGACCTTTATTCAACGCGGCTTCCTGCGAAGCTTGTCATATGTCCGACGGACGTTCCCTACCAGTGCCGGGGCAATCCATGCTGATCAGGCTGAGTGTGCCTGGTAAAGACGCTAATGGAGGTCCTAAACCTCATCCGGTTTATGGTGGACAGTTCGGTGATGTTGCCATTCCAGGTGTAAAGGCCGAAGGAACGGTCAATCTCTCCTTCCGTGAAATTCCTGGAAAATATGCGGATGGTGAACCGTATAGTTTGCGCGAACCTATCATCAAACTCGAAGAGCTTGGATATGGACCGCTCGGAGAAGAAACGATGACTTCTACGCGCGTTGCTTCTTCTGTTTTTGGATTGGGGCTGCTTGAGGCTATTTCTGATGAGACCCTGCGCTCCTGGGCAGATCCTGACGATCGGGATGGAGATGGCATCTCCGGACGAGTGAATATGGTTTTTGATCCGGAAAACCAAAAGCAGGCGATCGGTCGTTTTGGTTGGAAGGCAGAAGAATCTTCCATTCTTAATCAGACTGCAGGCGCGGCCTTAAACGATATGGGTGTTACGTCAGCCGTTCTGACGGCAGAGAATTGCACGGCTGCTCAGACAGCTTGTAATGCCGCCATCAGTGGAGGATCACCGGAAAATCCGAGTTCTCCCGAATTTTCTTATGAACGCCTGAAAGATGTTGCTGTTTATCTGAGTTTTCTGTCAGTACCGGCTCGTGGTCACCTGGATGATCCGAAGGTAATGCGGGGTGAGACGCTGTTTGCAGAGGCCGGTTGCGCCAGTTGTCATAAAGCGACAGCTATGACAGGCGGTGATCATGAACTGAAGCGTCTTAGAAACCAGAATATTCAACCTTTCACAGATCTCCTCTTGCATGATATGGGAGAAGGTCTTGCAGATAATCGCCCAAGTTTCTCTGCCAATGGCCGGGAATGGCGTACAGCGCCGCTTTGGGGTATCGGTATGGTTGAGACTGTAAACGGACATACCAATTTTCTACATGACGGGCGAGCCCGGGGATTTGAAGAAGCTATTCTCTGGCATGGTGGTGAAGCGGAAGAGGCCAAAGAAGCTTTCCGGACAATGGAGAAGTCCGATCGAATTGCCCTTGTTAGTTTCCTGAAGTCCCTTTGATATGAGTGACGTTCTGGAAAAGAGAGTGTCTTCCGATGTCGATACATCGGGAGAAACGTTAGTGTCGGATGCTCTCAAGGCACTTAAAGATATTCTTCTCGGTCGAGAGGAAGAAATTAAACTGACATTAGCGGCTTTTTTAGCGGATGGTCATGTTCTTCTGGATGGCGTTCCCGGCGTTGGTAAGACGGTTTTTGCAGAAGCCATTGCCCGGATTATGGGTCTTGAATTTGCACGAGTGCAATTTACCAGCGATCTATTGCCGGCAGATTTAATTGGAGCCAGTATTTATGATGCTGCCTCGAGTGGTTTTTCCTTCCATAAGGGACCTGTCTTTACTGAAATTCTGCTGATTGATGAAATCAATAGAGCAGGTCCCAAAGCACAAAGCGCATTATTGGAAGCAATGGCAGAAAAACAGGTTTCGCAGGATGGAGAGAGTTATCCGCTTTCGGATTTCTTTTTTACCATTGCAACCCGTAATCCGGGACAACAACTCGGAACGTTTCCCTTGCCGGAAGCACAACTGGACAGATTTCTTTTAAGGCTGGAACTTGGTTATCCGGATCGGGAAACGGAACTGGAGCTGCTGTCTCTTGGTGGGCGGAAGAAGGCGTTGGTTGATCTTGAACCGATTACGGATCCGAAGAGTATCATAACATTCAGGGAGACAGTGACGCAGCTTTTCGTTGCCGAACCGATCCTGAACTATGTCAGAGATATTCTCGATTATACGCGAACAGGGCAGCGATATCTGAATGGATTGTCTTCCAGGGCAGGACTCTCCATCTTGGCGCTCGCCAGGGTCTGGGGGTGGATGGACGGCCGGGATCATGTTATCCCGAGTGATGTTCAGGCTATTCTCCCGTCTGTCATTGACCATCGCCTTGTTCCCTATGGAGAACGGGACACAGGTCGTTCTCAGGGTCAGAAAATTATTGAAGCGGTTCCTGTTCCCTGACGTTATGAAACTGGACGAATTCAGGAAGATAGGATTGCGGATGAAGCCGACAGCCTTTGGATTGGGCTGGCTGCTATTCTGTGTCGCGCTTGTTCTGTTGTCTTTTCATTTCAATAGCAATTTGGCGCTTGGTTTCACATTTTTGATCCTTTCTATCTGGCTGGCCTCGATCATTGCAGGTCTGTTTAATTTTGTGGGACTTCGGATAGAGATAGAAAGGCCGGGAAGCGGTTTCGCCGGCAGCCGACTGAGTATTCCCTGTGAACTGAACCGACATGCTCATCAGGTTTCTGTAGAGCTGGATCTAGAGGACGGGTTTACTCAGAGCAGTCTTTATGAAAAAGAGAGCGGCCAGCTATCGAGCGTTGCTGTTAAAACGCCGGCAAGAGGCATCTATCCATTACGTAATTTCCGAATAGCTTCAGACTATCCGTTTGGTTTCTTTCGGTTTTATAACAGGTTCACACTGGATCATGCCCTTGATCTGATTGTCTACCCAAAGCCTGAAGGGAAACCGGAATTCCCTGATAATATTGTTGAAACCGGACGGGATCAATTGTCCGATCAACAAGAGGTTTCTGATATTCGGGAATATAGTCCCGGCGACCCTCTATCTCGTATTCATTGGAAAGCCAGTGCTCGCGGTACCGGACTGGTTACCAAGCAGTTTGATGGCGGTCGCACCGAAGAAGAGAAACTCTTCAGGCTCTCCAAAGAAATGCCGTTGGAAAAGGGACTAAGTCAGCTTTCACTTTGGATTGTTGAAGCTGAAAAGCAGGGCATGGCCTTTGTTTTGGATCTCGGTGATGAGCAAATTCAGGCCGGGCAGGGGCGTCACCATGCCTCCCGTTGTCTTACAAATCTCGCCGGATATCCCGTTTTGGGGCGGATTGGAGATGGCAAAAAATGAGTATGTCTCTCAGCAATACGAGATTTTTTACTGGTCTGCATGTACAGCGAAAGCAGGATATGCCGCTCCTTGTCATGCAGTTGTTGGTCAGCATTCCTTTTTTTCAGGTTATGCAATTTCCATTATTTCTGGCAATTTTGGTCGTCGGTCTCCTCGCTTTCTGGGGAGCGGGACTTATGGGAAACCGGGCCCGTTCTTTTATGGCCGTTTGCATCGCTGCGACTGGAGGGGGCATCTTATTCTGGCAGTTCGGCTGGCAGGAAATTTCGGCTATTGCTGTGTTTTTCTTTGTAATCGGCTGGTCAAAACTGGCGGAGACAACAAGCCGTAAAGACCGACGCTTTCAAGTTATCCTGATTTTTCTACAGGTCGTTTTTGCCTTGTTACTGGCACCGGTTTTTACAACTTTTCTGGTTGCCTTGATCTGTTTGCTTCTCGGGTTCGTTCTTCTTGGGTCCGAAATGAATATCGGGTTAAAGAAACAGCTGCTATCGGGAGGATCGGTTATTTTGATTGCCGTCCCTCTGGCAATTCCTCTTTTTCTTTTTTTCCCGCGGATGAATGCCAATCTCTTTGATCTCGGTATGATGATGGGCCTCCCAGGCGCCTTGCAGCTTTCAGCAGGTGAAACCATTCCCCTGAATGACAGTGTCGGTTTCGATGATTTGGCTGAGAAATCTAATTCTGATACCCGCGTTCTCGTTGCCAATTTTCATGAAGGGGTTGGCCCGTTTTATGATGGCATTCCACCCATGGAGAAGCTTTATTGGAAAGGGCCTGTTCTTTGGACGTATGAAGATAATAAATGGGCTCCAAGGGAGGGATGGAACAAAAGATCAAATCGCCTGAAAGGGCGGATGACGGAGGAGGATATTAATCGGACTTATGAAAGAACCGATAAATTTACAGCTTACTCGGTCGCCTTGTTCCCCAGTAATTCATATTGGACTTATGCTTTGGATCTGCCGGCTCGCTCCGCGGCGTCAACATATGTGACTCGGGATATGCAGTTGTTGAACCTGAATCCGGTCAGGCAGATCCTGAAATATCATATGACCTCTTTTTTGGGGTATCGCCAGACAGGCGAGCTGCCGGAGGAAGATAGGAAAAGGGCATTGCAAGTGCCGACAGATCGCGATCCGAAACTCAAGTCTCTGGCGCTCGACTTAAGGAAAGAAACATCAAAGCCTGAAGAGTTCGCCAATAAAGTCCTTCGGATGTTTAACGAAGGCTACCGTTATAATCCGTCACAGAAATCCAGCGGTAAGCAGAATGCCATGGATCACTTCCTGTTTGAGGAGAAAGTCGGGAATTCAGCTCATTATGCATCGGTCTTTGCCCTTATGATGCGTCATGGTGGTGTGCCGACAAGGCTGGTCGCCGGATATCGCGGCGGTAACGTTGTCGGCCTGACTGAGATGGTACTGATTTTGGAAAATAGTGCCTATGTCTGGGCCGAAAGCTGGATAG
>DIYE01000097.1 GCA_002428885.1 Alphaproteobacteria bacterium UBA6062 | reverse complement strand
CTTCCGTTTCATAAAACTCCATACTCCAGAGGCAAACCGGCGGCCCCCGGTGGCCGTCCAGTGCCTCATCAAACTCCCCCCAGACTTTTGCATACGGATGCAGCATGAGGTTTTTGCCGACCAGACCACTGGAATTGGCAAGGCCATAAGGGTGCTTTTCGGACGCTGAATTTAGAAGGAGGCGAGGGGTGCCAATGCCGTTGCAAGCGACAATGACAATTTCAGCAGCCTGAAAAATCTCGTTGCCGTCCCGGTCAAAGTAGAAGGCGCCGCTGGCCATGCCGTCCTCATTGGTTTCAATCCGGCTCACGCGGCAACCGGTGCGGACTTCAATTCTCTGCCGCACAGCGTCTGGCCAGTAAGCCAGATCGGCGGTCGCTTTTGCACCTTGTGCGCATCCTGACAGGCATTGGCCCAAATTGATGCAGGGCGCACGTCCTTCATATTCTTCCGTCAGGATGGCTGTATCGGATGGCCACCAGTGCCAGCCAAGATCATTCATGGCCTGCCCGAAAAGTCGCCCGGTTTTGCCCATGGGAACAGGAGGAAGGACTTGATCTTTGGGTGGGTAGGTCGGGTCACCGGCCAGGCCGGAAATACCCATGATTCGGTCATTTAGGGCATAAAAGGGTTCCAGTGTCTGATAGTCGATGGGCCAGTCTTCTCCCACACCATCCAGACTTTTTGTTCTGAAATCGGAGGGCAGAAGACGAGGAAAATGCCCTGCATAAAGCACGGTTCCCCCGCCGACACCATTGAAGTTAGCGATTTTAATGGGAGACGCATCATCGTTAATCGGGTAGTCGGCGGGGTTGTTCCGGACGTTGGGGCTGATGGCATAATCACTATGCTGTCGGCTTTCCCAATCCATGCCGGTACTTGGAAAATCATCGGAGTTTGGCCATTCTCCCTGCTCAAGGCAGAGAATGCGCATCCTGGTTTCCGCGAGTGACCAGGCGATTGCTGCGCCAGAAGCGCCGCCGCCAATGATCAATACATCTACTGTTTCACTCACCGGATTGCCTCCCTTTGTGGCTCTGGCTTCACTCAGACAAAGCTTTCTCTATGAGCCGCCCGGGCGAGGCCGGCATCCGGAATAGGTGGATATTTTTTGAGTGCCTCTTCGACGGGCTCTGTTCCCCAGCCGGGGCGTTCGGGAACAGTCATGTAGCCGTCCTTAATGTCCGGGAGATGAGTGAAAATCTCTTTATCCCACGCGACCCGATCCACATCGGTTTCCATAATGCGCAAGTTAGGAACGGCCGCGCAGAAATGAGCATTCATCATGGTGCTCAGATGACCGTAAAAGTTATGGCAGGCTACATTCACATCATAGGCATCCGCCGCTGCCGCAATATGCATCGATTGCCACATACCATTCCAGAGCGTATCGATAATAGCGACGTCGACAGCCTGGCGTTCAAAGAAAGGTACAAACTGATGCAGACCGATCAGTGTTTCACAGGAGGCAATCGGGGTCTGGCTTTTGGCACGGATCATGGAGAGTGCCTTGGCATCCAGCACATCCAGCTCCAGCCAGAAAAGCCCAAGGTCATCAATATCCCGTAAAATGGACAGATAACCTTCCGGTCTTGAATTGAAGTTGAGATCCAACATGATATCCATGTCTTCTCCGGCTTCACTGCGTATTAATTGCAGATGTTCACGAAGACCCCGGCGGAGTTTCCTCTCAGCATTTCTGGAAGGGTCGAAGGGACGGCCGAAACCTGGCGCCCAACCGCGTGTGCTGCCATCTTCCAGATAATTAAAGACGTTGGTTTTTACGCCGGTATAGCCATCTTTCAAGGCGTCTTGAACATTCTCGCGAACACCGCCGACATCCGTAATGTCTTTGCCGAAATGGCCGATACGGGCCCGGTGAGAGACGAAATGGGACCAATAGACCCGGATTTTACTACGGATCTTTCCGCCAAGCAGGATATAGGCCGGAACATCCAGCGTTTTGGCATGAAGATCAATCAGGGCATTTTCAATGGAGCCGATGGCTTGTCCGACAACGCCGCCGGCCCCTGGACGGGTGACATTAAGAAGGTCCTGGCGGATGGCCTGATGGTGAACGGCGTTTTGCCCGATCAGGCGGGGGGCGAGATTCTGGATGACGGAAGAGACATGGGGCATGCCGAAAAATTCGTCAAATTCGCTCCAGCCGACCAAGCCGTTTTCGGCAGTGATTTTGACGAAGTGGAAATTGCGCCAGGAGTTGCTGCAGGCAAGCACTTCAACATTGCTGATAATCGCTCGGGAAGTCATCGGGTTCAGGATCCTGTTTTTATTTTTCTGTATTCTATATTCTATAGAATATTGCATTTCAACAAAAAACCGTCAACCGGTGAATCATGCTCCTGATGTGTCAGGAAGAGGTAGGCAGTTGATAATGGTTTGTTTTAATTAGAGAATATTCTCTGAGTTAATCTTCACTCAGAATAGCCAGGAAGAAGTCTCCGGCGTTCCGTTCGTGAATATCCACCAGTCTGGCGGCCTCTTTGAAATCCCCGACTCGCAACTTGTCCTGGATATTCTGGTGTTCTTGAAGGGCTGCGGTCATCCTCTTCTTTGTAGGGGTAATGCCAAGCCTCCCCGGTGACATATGACCATAGAGGCTATCCAGAAAACGGCGACACCAGGGGGCGTGGTCCTTGTCACAGATCAGATCATGAAACTCGTAGTTTTTTAAGCCGAAGGTGTCGAAATCATCCCGCTCCAGAGCTTTTCCCATATCAGCCAAAACCTCATCAATAGCCGTCAAGCGGCTTTCCGTAAAAGCGGCTGTTCCCACCTCGATGGCGAGAGCGCCAACCGACCCCCGCAATCTGCTAACCTCTCTAATCTGCTCGGCGGTTACACCCTGGACAACAGCACCGATATGCTGCTGAACATCAAGCCAACCTTCAGAAGCAAGGCTTTGAACAGCTTCCCGGATAGGAGTATCACTAACTCCGAGGGCTCTTGAGACCTCTTTGGTGGTGATACGATCTCCGGGTTTATAAATGCCGGAGAGGACAAGGGTCTGGATATGACGCTTTGCCAGCTCTGTTTTTGTCAGAAAATCTGTATCACCTGTCGGACGCATATACGCTTTCCTGCTTCTTAAAATACGAAAGGGAAGATCCTTTCCGACATTCTATAGAATTTCGGAGGTGCCGTTAAGAGAGTTACAGCCTTTCTTTATTCCGAAAGAGCAGGGACTGGACCATAGTCCCGATCCCCCTTCTTGAAGAGGGCGGCGGGAGCCGGATATTGAACAGGGCCGTTTTCGGTTTCGACAGTTATTCGTCTCAGATGCGGATGTTTTGATAAACCTTCCATATCATTGACAGTCGCGAAAGCGAGTTCTGCCTCTGTCAGGAGTTGCTGGGCGTCCTGATGAAAATACTTGAGGAACCTTTCTGCGACAATTCTGTCCGTTGTCTGTCGGTTCTGAACCCGGGCGAGGTTTGTCGCAAAGCGAGGATCATCGGCCAGTTTCGGATTTTGAAGAAAGGCCGTTGTTAAAATGCGCCATTCCCGATCACTTTGAATGGAAATCAGGATTTGTTTGTCGTCGAGGGTTCTAAAAACACCGTACGGAGCGATGGATGGATGGGCCATCCCCATACGTTTGGGACTGTTCCCGGCTTCATGATTGAGCAAAGGAACGGTCATCCAGTCAGCCATCACATCAAACATGGAGATCGTGATATCATCTCCTTCGCCTGTAACACCCCGTTGAATAAGAGCCTCCAGAATGGCGGAATGGGCTGTTGCCCCGGTCGCGACATCGACAACAGAAACGCCCACCCTGGAGGGGCTTTCCGGACCGCCGGTCACAGAACAAAGCCCGGCTTCGGCTTGTATCAGCAGATCATAGGCTTTACGTTCCTTGAACGGCCCGTCTTCACCATACCCACTTATGGAGCATGTGATGAGTTTCGGGTATTCTTCTCTCAGCTTCTGAAAAGAGAACCCAAGGCTCTCAAGGGCACCAGGTTTAAGATTCTGCACCAGAATATCTGCCTCGCTGAGGAGAGCCTGTAATTGCTGCTTTCCCGCCTCGGACTTCAAATCGACAATTTCTGATATCTTCCCGCGGTTCAACCAGACAAAGTAGCTGGAAAGCCCGTTTGCAGCCTGATCATAGCCGCGCGCAAAATCCCCCTCGGGCCTTTCGATCTTGATGATCTCCGCACCGGCATCGGCCAGGCGTGATGTGCAATAGGGGGCAGCCACCGCTTGTTCTAGGGCAATTACTTTTATGCCTGTAAGAGGTCCTGAAGTTGCGCGCATCAGAAAGACCTCGGCATACCCAGGATATGCTCTGCAACATAGCTGAGGATCAGGTTGGTTGAAATCGGGGCGACCTGATAAAGACGGGTTTCCCGGAATTTGCGTTCGACATCATATTCACAGGCAAAGCCGAAGCCGCCATGGAACTGGATACAGCTATTGGCCGCTTCCCAGCTCGCTTTTGCCGCCAGATATTTCGACATATTGGCTTCGGCGCCGCAGGGCTTGCCGGCATCGAACAGGGCACAGGCCTTGTAGCGCATGAGATTGGCAGCCTCAATTTCGATATAGGCTTCGGCAATGGGAAACTGCACCCCCTGGTTCTGTCCGATCGGGCGGGAGAAAACCTGGCGCTCATTGACATAATTCACCACACGGTCAGTGAACCAGTAACCATCCCCGATACATTCCGCCGCAATCAGTGTTCTTTCCGCATTCAGGCCCGTCAGGATATATTTGAAGCCCTGGCCTTCTTCCCCAATCAGATTTTCGGCCGGAATTTCCAGGTCATCGAAGAACAGTTCATTGGTTTCGTGATTGACCATATTGAGGATCGGCCGAACCTCCATGCCTGATTTCACGGCCTCTTTGATGTCGACGATAAAAATCGAAAGCCCTTCTGATTTCTTTTTCACCTCGGCAAGGGGCGTTGTTCTCGCGAGCAGGATCATCAGATCAGAATGTTGTACCCGACTGATCCAGACTTTCTGTCCGTTGATGACATATTTATCGCCCTTGCGAACGGCGGTTGTTTTAATCTTGGTCGTATCCGTGCCGGTCGTCGGTTCGGTCACGCCCATTGATTGCAGGCGTAACTCACCTGCTGCAATCTTGGGAAGATACATCTGCTTTTGCTGTTCCGACCCGTGCCGCAGAAGGGTATTCATATTATACATCTGGCCGTGGCAGGCACCGGAATTCCCGCCAGAACGATTGATTTCCTCCATGATAACAGAAGCTTCAGTTAGACCTAGTCCAGCGCCGCCATATTCTTCCGGAATGAGGGCCGCCATCCATCCGGCTTTTGTCAGTGCGTCCACAAACTTTTCAGGATAACCGCGCTGTTCATCGATTTTGCGATGATATTCGTCCGGGAACTCAGCGCATAAAGCCCTGATGGCATCGCGAATGTCGGTGAAATCCTCTTCAGAATAATGAGCCATCGGTATCCTCTTTTTCTCTCAGCTGGAAAATCTGATTAAATCTCATTAGAATATCTAATTCAAATATAGAATATGTTATAAAGTCATATTGAATTTAGATGGAATAACGACCTCAATCATGGATCTGAAAAAGCTCAAATATTTTAAGGCGATCATCCAGACCGGCAGTTTTACGAAAGCAGCAAGACAGCTGAATGTCGCTCAGTCAGCCTTATCCCTGCATATGAAAAGGCTGGAAGAAACGTTCGGGAAAGAGCTGCTTGTGCGGAGCTCAAAAGGTGTTATGCCAACGGAGGCAGGGGCCCTTCTCTATGAACGAGCAAATCGTATTCTGTCGGATATTGAGAAAGCCTGGCAGGATGTTCGGGATTTCGGTGAGAAACCGAACGGTACAGTGCGGATTGGACTGCCTGGAACGATCAGCAGCGTTCTCAGCGAACCATTGATTGCCGCCTGCCGGGAGACATATCCCGACATCAGGTTGGTTATTGCGGATGCCATGAGTGGTTTCGTCAAGGACTGGTTGGCTGAAGGACAGGTTGATCTGGCTGTTCTGTATCTTGATATCCAGACAGATGTTATTTCTTCTTCTTTAATGTTGGAGGAAGAGATTGTTGCGGTACATCCTTGTTCAAGCAAGAGAGCAGGCACCATCTCCAGCGAGGAGCTTGCGGTAGATCCGTTAATCCTGCCCAGCCGGTCTCACGGATTAAGAGTTATGCTGGAAGGCGAGTTACCGGTGATCGGCGACAGGATTGTGCCGACCATCGAAGTTGATTCTTTTAACACAATCAAAAAACTGGTCGAAAAAGGATATGGTTGTTCACTCCTGCCGCTCTATGCGGTGCACCAGGAAGTCAAAGATAATCGCCTGACCGTTACCCGGTTAAAAGACCGGCAGTTATGGCGGCGCCTCTATCTTGCAAGAGGAAAAACCACACCATCAACTTTAGCGTCAAAGGAAGTCATGGCACTCCTCGTCGAACAAATTACCGCACTGGTAGAGGCAGGCCATTGGGCTGGTGCACGGTTACCTTGATATAAGCGCGAGGGTAAGAATGGAATCTCCTCATGTGCTGAGGATACTCCATTCTTATTCCTTTTAATTAATTTAACCGGTTAATATTGTTTGAGAGATTTTTGTGAAAATGTACAATGGCTTTTTCGAACAGACCGAATGTAAAGTGGGTGTTAGCCTCGGTTTCCAGATTTTCCTGAATGGTGACCGCTGCGTCCCGATCTTCTTCAAGCCCGGTATCCTTAACGAAATTTGCGTCTCTCACGGCGGTTTCAAGATCAATAGGAGATCCATCGGGCTTCAGGTTTTGCATGCGATAAATGACAAACTTCGTTTTGGTCGGTGAAATGGGTTCCAGAATGATGAGCTGGGAATGGTTGGACAAAACGGTCACGTGAACATTGGGGAAGAGTTGATAGACATCGGTTACCATTCCCTGGATGCTTCTGTCTTTTTCAGGAATATCGCGGAGTTTTTCGATGCGCCTGAAAGGGAAGATAATCCGGGAATTTGGCCCGAATGTTTCAACGATATTGATGTTGTCGAGGCCGTAAGGATAGAAGGTCTTATTATGCAAGTGCTTGATGTGATACCCTTCCATGGAGGTTTCGGCCAGCAGCTTCCAATTGGCATCGTCGGTAAATTCACTCTGGCTGAAGAAAGCCTGTTTAGGATCGAACATCTCAGGCAGGTTTTCCAGAGCTCCCTGTGAAACCGGATTATCCTGGGTTACAAAAACCAATCCTCCCTTTTCTTCCGCAGAGACTTCAACGAGCCCGTGCTCAGCCATATCGGTCTCCGGAAAGCCATCCTTTCCCGGAATATGTTTGAGAGTGCCGTCCAGGCCGTAGGTCCAGGCATGGTAAGGGCAGACAAAGGCGCGGGCACAACCAGAACCTTTGGCAACGGCCATGCCGCGATGACGGCAACTATTGCGAAAAGCGCGAACAACACCATCATCACCGCGGACAACAATTAAAGGTGTACCAGCAGCGGTCCGGGCGATAAAAGATCCCTTTTCCGGTAGTGCTGCTGACGGGCAGAAAGGCACAGGCAAGCGTCTTAAGAGGGCGATTTCTGCGTCAAATCGTTCTTTCGACTGATAGTCGGTAACCGCTACACGCAGGGTTTCTTCACCGAGATCGGTTGTTTTGGCATCAATATGTTGAAATACCCGGTTTATAACCTGGTTGTCGGTCATCAAGGTGGTCATTTTCTAGCTCTTGTTTTTTATTTTTCTAATATCCGTATGGTATTTGTCAAAGACAGCGATGTCCATACTGTTGGGAGAAGTGATGCCGCTTCAGGCTTTACCGGGAAGATCAACACCGGTAAAAGTTGGAGGAAAGTCTGTATGAAGCAAAGAGACATGGCATGACAATGAAGACAGCGATCGTAACGGGAAGCGCCAGGGGAATTGGATTGGCGACAACGCGGCTTTTCCTTCGGGAGGGTTGGCGAGTGGCAATGGTAGATCGGGATGGCGACGCCTTGGAGAAAGCTTCATCAGAACTTGATAATGTCGTTCCCATTTTGGCTGATGTATCGGATCCAGAAGCGGTAAAAGATGTTTTTTCGCAATCGCTTAAGGAAATGGGGAGGTTGGATGCCCTGGTCAATAATGCAGGTGTCGCTGATTTCGGCCCCATTGAAGAAACGGATTTTGTCCGCTGGCGGCGGGTTATGGAAACCAATCTTGATGGTGTTTTCCTGATGTCGCAGGAAGCCACACCGGCGCTCAAGGAAAGCCGGGGAGCAATCGTGAATATTGCCTCCATTTCGGGGCTTCGGGCATCTACCTTGCGGGTTGCCTATGGAACCTCAAAAGCAGGCGTTATTCATTTGACCAAACAGCAGGCTGCGGAGCTTGGAGAATATGGTATCCGGGCAAATTGCGTCTGCCCGGGTCCGGTACGGACCAAGCTGGCGATGGTGGTTCACACACCGGATATTATTGCAGCTTATCATGATGCCATCCCTTTGAACCGGTATGGCTCTGAAGAAGAAATTGGTGAAGTAATCGTCTTTTTGTGCTCTGAAAAGGCAAGCTATGTAACCGGCCAGATTGTCGCGTCCGATGGCGGCTTTGAAAGTACTGGCGTTGGACTGCCTGCGTTGCGACAGGACGAGACCTGAACAATGCGTGCTGTTAGGCAAGGTATCTTGTTCCTTGCGCTATTGGACCTGGTCCAGTGTTTCTGAAATAACATCAGAAAGACCAAAGCCGACTTTACCCCAGGCAGACTGATTGAATATATGCTCCCCTGAAGGTGCAATGATATGAATGCCTTGAAGGATCACCGCATGTAAGCCGGTCTTATCCGCGTCAGGCAAGGCGTCTTCATCCAGGTCTTCAGGTGAAGAGGAAATCACTATAATGCTGAGTCCCACTTCCCGTAAAAGCCAGCAGGCACCGGTTTCTCTTCGAACCTGTTTCCTGATATCCCGGACCCGATGATCGAGAGATATATCCTCCTGTCGTTGGGTGATAGCAAGGCAGTATCTTCCGCCGTCATGTCTTGTCAGAAGATATGCGCCATTTGAGAACGTCTTTTCTTCCGGATAGAGGCTGGGGTGAAGAGCATTCTTCAGATGATCAACAATATGGTTCTTTGAAAGAGTCATATAGATAAGACCGGGTTAGCAACCAGCTTCATAATCCGGTGTTCCCGGCTTAATTGGCCAAAAGGTTACACGGCCATGACGTTTCTCAGGAGAGCCAGACGGAATAGTACAGATGAGTCTGGGATAATTGCCCCGGTCAACCTGGTAGTCACAATTGAGAGCCCAGTCACCTAGCGTTCCGGTCAGGTCTGTTTCATGTTCGTCCTGTATGGCGCGTTGAGTGATGGAACCTTTTCCGGATTTGCAGGATTTCAGGTGAAGCTCGTCATTTTCCGTCCGCATTTCCAGGCGGTCCTGCAGGATTTCGCCGTCACTGCCCGGAGCGCGGCCCAGCATTTCGTATTTACCTGAAAAGAAACTCGGCGGCGGTGCAGCATCCACCTCACCTGGACACATTTCGCCTTGAACCCAATCAGTGTTATTATGCTTGTCCTCGGAATAACCTCTTCCCATGGCCTCGCAGGCGTTCCGGCTGATCCGGTAGCAATGGCGAACTTTATGGTCGGTATGGAGGCAGACACCGTCAGCCGAACTCTGTGCGACAGAGCGTTGGATCGTCCGGGTATCAGCTGTGGCCAAAGAGGGCGATATGATCATGGATGCCGCCCAGCATGACAAGACAGTCGCCATGCCGGAAACACTCTTGTTCAATATCAATGTCATATCACTCCCCTCTTATCGATGACGTCTTTAAGTTAGCGTACGTGTCTTTCTCAAGTGTCAAATCAGTGCCAATGCTTTAGAATATGGTCGCGCCACTCATCGTTGGGAGGCGGATAGTTTTCAAAGAATGTTTGTTGTTCTGTTTCGGTCAATTTCTGCCAGAAAGGCAACCAGACATTCAGAAGCCAGTGTTCACTCTCACCTTGTCTCCAACCACCCCAATAAGGCTCCTTATCAGGGTATTTGACCCAGGGAGGAGACGGGTTTTCGTCATGCTTTACTGACATTGTTCCGTCTCCGCTTCTTCTTTCCAGCGAACACAGTAAAGGATGCCTTCATATGTCAGAGCAAAGGATGTCATCGTACTTGGTTTATATCTTTTTGCTGTTTTATCGAGAGCCATGACGGTTTTTCGGATTTGCAGATCTGAAAGAGCAAGTCCCTGGTCATGTCCCTTTTCAGTAATCATCTCTTTCAGTTTGGCTTCGTTGACATAAACACCATAATCCGTCAGACGGACATTTTCCTCATCCAACTGAAGATGAATCCGTGTCTCGTCCGCCAGTGCTGTGCCGCCAATGACAGATAGCATCAACAGAAAAACCGGAAACAGTTTTAGATGTCGGTTCATGAAGACCCTCCTTCTGCAATCATAGACTATATAGCGCTTCTGATCCGGCCTGTGCATCCCCCGATTGGGGGATTGTATTGAGATCAGCAGATTTTATACTTCTGGTTATGAATGGTCAGCTTTTTTGGAAAGATCGGGGCTTCATGTCAACATTGTTTTCCTGGATGGCGTTCTTGCTTGTCATCCTGCCTTCCATCGCCAATGCCCGAACGATTGATGGTGAAACAGTAAGGCCAGACGGGACTGTTATTCATTGGTCGCTAGCGAATGTGGGTGAACAAAAGCCAAAGAAGATGATTTATCTTGGGCAGGGTTCCGGCTGTCAATCCGTCAGGGTCAATAAGAATATGGCGCTTATGGCTGGAAAGCTTCCTGAATGGACGGTCTTGACGGTGGAAAAATACGGTGTGCGTCCCGGAGATGATCCAAAGGACGTGATGGATCACTGCACAGACCGATACTTTGATCACCATACCGTTTCCCAGAGGGTGGAGGATGTTGTCAGGGTTCTGGAGGAATTAAAAAACAGAGAGATGGCGGCAGAGAAGCTCGTTCTGTTCGGTGGTTCTGAGGGCGGTGCTGTTGTTGCGGTGCTGGGAAGCAGATTACCGGACGTTGATGCGATGATCCTTTTGTCCATGGGGACGGGTAAGACATTGGCCGAAATTGTGCCGACGATTGTCCCGGAAGCGGACCGGGAATGGGCGGAAGGCTACATCAAGCGGATCCGGGAAAACCCCGGGGAGAAAATTATCTGGGGCGGCAATTCCTTCAACTGGTGGGCGGATATTATGGATCGGCGTCTGGCAGATGATCTGCTGGCATCGACTGCCCCGGTTCTGATTGTACATGGTATTGAGGATCGGACCATGCCGATTGAGGCGTCAAGGGTTACCCGTGATTTGTTTGAAAAGGGTGGTCAGAGCCGTCTAACATATTGGGAACTTAAAGATCGGGATCACGAGATGAAAGATGCAAAAGGGGTGTCTCATATGCCAAAGACGCTTGATGATATGATCACCTGGCTTTCAAGAGTGATTGGACGATAATTGGGCATGGCAAAAGAGAAATTCAATTACAAGAGTATTCGTCATTGGATAGGTTTTATCCTTGTTGCAGTGTTTATCGTCTTCTATTTCAACATCAACAAACTGCTCACCTTTTATGTTATTCCCGTTGAAAAGTATGAAGATGGAAACCCTGAGCATAATAATTTATGGGTCAAGGAAACGAAAAGCGTACTGGATAACGCCACTGTTTTCTGGGCTCGTGAATTAAAAAAAGAAGGGGTTTCATATCAACCCCCAAAGGTGAGTTTCTTTTTTGGCAAACGCCCGAACGCCTGCGGAAGCATTCAGGATTCCGGCATTCCTGTCTATTGTCTGGAAGAGGGACGGATCGATGTTGATACGGCCTATTTTCAGGTGTTATCAAGACGACTGAACCATTATCACTATATGGCTGTTGCTTACACACTTGCTCATCAGATTGGGCATCATGTGCAGAAACAGATGGGGTGGCTGGATGTGGCTGCGCTCTCTGATCTGGAGGCAGACGACGACCCTAAGGAAAAGTATCTGGAGCGGCTTGATCTGCAGGCAGATTGTCTGGCGGGTATGTGGATGCAGCAGTCACAGTCTGATTTTGGCTCAATACGGAAAGCGGCGATCTCAACAATGTTGAAAAAGCTGCAGGAGCAGAGCGTTTGGGATGGCAGCCAACTCTACGGCACTCCGGAAGATGAGCAGCCAAATGGCTTTCGGTCAGATCCGGAACCATTAGAGTTTCCGGATTATCTGTTGAGCGGCTTCGGTGGTCATCACGGTATCTCCGAGCCGCCTTATTATCTTTCCGATAGCTTTCACAATGTCGCGTCCCCTCTTCGAAAATACTGGTTCAGGCGCGGCTTTGAAGGAGGAACGTTAGAGATCTGCGAGAATGTCGATCACGACATGCCGACCGATAAGTGAACAGGAAGTGCCAATTCTAAGAGTATTGGAAGTTTCATCTTTGGTGCGCTGTTTGAAATGCTTATGTCGGGTTAAGCTTCCGGACATATTGAGCCGCTTCAATCCGATTGGTAACAGAGAAACGGGAGTAGACCTGCTTGAGATGTGACTTGACGGTTTCCGGTGAAATCGTCAGCGAGCGGGCAATCTCTTTGTTGGAAAATCCTCTCGCGACCAGGTCAAGTACCTGCATTTGTCTTTCGGTCAGGGATGCTGATGAACGATCAGAACTAGGATCCGGGCGGCTTTGCTGACCTGCGATTTTAAGAATGGTTTCCGGCTTGGTATGCTGATCCCAATAAAGATCGGCGCCGGCACTCAACGCTGTTTGCCTGTCCGATCTGCTGTCCATGGTGGCAAGAACCGCGATCGTTCGAGATAGTCGGCAAAGTTTCAATGTCCGGACCGTATTAACGGGAACAAAGCCGGGCGTGTAATGAGGAACGATAACCAGATCAGGAGACTGATTTTCACCGGCAATATCCTGCTTGAGTTCTGCTGCCGTTTTATAAACTCTAATTTTTGCGGCGGGGATTAAGCGCGCCAACAGATGTTGCAAGCCGCCTGAGATCAGTTGATGACTGTCAATGAGTGCACAATAAAGTTCTGTTTCGTTCTCTCTTTTCATCCTGCCTTCCCGCCGTCAAAAAATATGGATACTGTCTATAGGTCTCAGGATGGGGGCGCCGGGTTCAAAATTGTTAAACTGAACGGTCTGCCAGTATGGAACGACTGACCTACAGGAGGGTCGATCTGAAAGAGGAAACTTATGAAAATGACTGTGACATATAGAGGTTTGCTGTTGGCAATCAGCATTACCGCCGTTGTCTTGAGCTCTTATCTTGCCTGGCAGAGCGTGCCTCCCGTGTCCGCCGAAGATGTTGCACCGACAAAGGAGCATGCTTTTCAGATTGGCGGGAGATCTTATCTTCTTCCTTTACCTGAAGTGTTTACTCTGGTCTCCGGCGATCAGAATACTGTTGCCTTTACCCTTCCCGACAGGCGCCATCCACCGCTTCTGACTGTGTCCTCCAAGCCAGTGGGAGATCCCGGAGATTTTGAGAAGAGCAAACCTTTCCGTGCCGGAAAGATGTTGGATTATCGTGTGCTGTCTCCGGCTAATGGTAACGGGCCTCAGTGGAGCCGGATCGAGGGCAGGATCAGAATGGAGGAGGGAGTAGTGCTTTACGTAGCCGCGGACAGTTTTTCTGAACTGGAAGCGCCGGATGCCTTGCCGCTCCTCAATTACCTTATTCTTTTGAAGATCGAAGGCTAGGGTCAGTTCAATCCTGAGGATTGAATACCAAGCAGAGCATCCCGCATCTTCGGGTGCATAACAATAAGGTCCGCAAGGCTGTATTCATCCAGAACCGAGAAGAAGGCACTTCGGGCTCTGTTGAGAGCAAGTGACAGACCGCAACTACCGGCCAGTTTGCAAGTGCCACCATCCGCTTGCATGCATTCGACGAGCGCGGATTGATCTTCCAGTTTTCGGATCAGTTCGCCGATATTGATCTTGTCAGCCGACAGAGCAAGCCGCATTCCTCCGGCTCGACCCCGCTGAGTATCAATATAATCCTCGGCAGCTAACCACTGCGTTACCTTGGCCAGATGATTGTAGCGGGCATTGTGGATGCCGGAAATATCCTTTGTTGTCAATAGATTACCATCCGCAGCAGCGAGGTGCAGCAGGATCCGCAATGCGTAATCTGTAAACTTGTTCAATTGCATGACTGTTATATAGCTCACATAATTGGTATTTTAAACACATATTTAAATTGACATTTAAAATACCAATTTATATCGTCCAGCCGAGATTTGGAGAAAAGAGGCATGTGATGCAATCAACAATCTTTGTGATAACGCTCGTTTTGATGGCGGTCGTGGGCTGGCTCTTCTGGAGGGCAGTCTCGGCGGTGAACGGGAAACCGGCGGGAACTAATATCAATAAACGCAGGACTCAGTTGATCTGGGGAATGGTAATCGCCGGCGTTCTTATTTCAGTCGGATCCATGAGAGAGTGGCCCTATGCCGGTGCTTCCGAAAAACCGGTCGTTGTTAATGTGGTTGGTGGCCAGTGGTGGTGGGAAATCGATAAGGAAAGCCTGCCTCTTCATACAGAAATCGAATTCCGGGTGACGTCGGAGGATGTGAATCACGGCATGGGGATTTTCAATGAAGATCTGCAGTTGCTGGCTCAGGTCCAGGGAATGCCGGGATATGTCAATAAACTCTACTACACGTTCGACAAACCCGGCACCTATCAAGTGTTATGCCTCGAATTTTGCGGTGTAGCGCATCATGACATGATCAATGAATTTGAAGTGGTAGCAGCAGAATGATGGAACAGACTTACCCATACAAACCGCAGGCTGGCGCGGTTAAACTGACAATGCTCCTCGGGGGCGTCGTTTTTCTCCTGATGATGGTTTTCGGCCTTGCCCTGAGAGCGACGCAAGGCGGATTGTTCGAGATCGATCCGGCTATCTTCTATCAGATCATGACAGCACACGGTGCTGGAATGGTAGGATCGGCTGCTCTGACGGGAGCCGCGATCATGTGGTATTTCGTTGGACGGTATGTGAATCTTAATGCCGCGATTTACTGGGTTTTTCTGGGTTTATTCCTGATCGGTGTTGCTCTGATCCTCGGGTCCATTTTTTATGGAGAATTTGGTGGCGGCTGGACATTCCTGTTTCCCTTGCCAGCTATATCCGGCGGCGCCTGGGATGTGGAAGCCGCGGTTGCTTTCTGCTTTGGTTATCTGTTTATCGGAGTAGGTTTCCTGTTGATCTACCTGGATATGGGGTATCGGATTGCAATAAATTATGACGGTTTCCTGGGCGGTCTCGGGTGGCGTTTTGCCTGGAGTGGAAACCAGGAGCTGGCGCCCCCTCCGACCATTATTGCTGCGGCGAGTGTTATTGTCTTTAACTCAATCGGGATTGTCTTCGGAGCTATGGTTCTGGTTGCCAGCATTATTAATCTGCTGTTCCCGAGCTTTGTTGTTGATCCGCTCATGGCCAAAAATGCGATCTATTTCTTCGGTCATGTTTTCATCAATGCGACCATCTATATGGCGGTTGTTGCGGTTTACGAAATCATACCGGAATATACCGGAAAACCATGGAAAACAACGCGCGTTTTCGCGCTTGCCTGGGTCGCGATCGTTATCTTTGTACAGGCAGTTTATTTTCATCACTTGCTTCAGGATGCGGTGATGCCGGACTGGGCACTGGCTCTCGGGCAGATCGTTTCCTATGCGTCAGGAATACCGCTGATGGCGGTTACAACCTTCTCCCTGTGCGTTTATGTGAAAGGATCGGGGCTCAAATGGGATTTGACATCTTCCCTGCTGGTTCTCGGTGTCGCCGGTTGGACCCTGGGCTCCATCCCGGCCACCATCGACGGCATGGTGGCCGTCAACCGGCTCATGCATAACACCCAATGGGTTCCGGGACATTTTCACACCTATCTTTTGCTGGGCGAGGTGGCGATGGCTTTCGGATTTTCCGCTTGGCTTGTCCGGGGAAAGGAGCAGGGCATCCGGTCAGGATTGGAGCGTTTTGCCTTTCTTTCCTATGCCCTTGGTGGTGCTGGGTTTGTCCTGGTTTTCCTGTGGTCCGGAGCCAGCTCGATCCCTCGTCGCTGGGCTATCCATCTTGAAAGCTGGCAGTTCCAGGACCGGATCGGAACCTTCTTCGCAGCCGTCGCTATTCTGGGATCTCTGCTGATTGTTTCCCGTTACACGCTGCGGCTGATGAGAAAAGGAGAGGAATAATGAGAAAAGGGTTGTTTCTGACCATGGCTGCCGTCCTGTTTGGTAGTGCAGGATTGGCCTGGTCGACGGACGGACTGCGCGTTTTCACTGCGGAAGGCGCGCGGAGGATGGAGATCGCCCGGGAACAACCTCAGGTCCCCGGCATGGTTCTGCAAACCATGTCGGGTGACCTGGAAAAACTGGGAAATCAGCCGGATAAAGTAACGCTGATTGAATTTATCTATACGACATGCCCGACCATCTGCCAGAGTTCCGGGGGCGAATTTGCTCATTTGAGAGACCTGCTTGTTGAGAAAGATCTGCCGGTTCGGATGATGTCCGTCAGCTTTGATCCGGTGGCTGATACGCTGGAGGCCCTGGCAGATTATGGTGCCTTACATGAGGCCGACGGGCAATACTGGACAGTGGCTCGACCGCAACTTCCGGATTTAACCGAAATGCTGGATTTTTTCCGGGTGACGGTTATCCCGGATAACTGGGGCGGCTATCAGCATAATATTGCCGTTCTCCTCATTAATCCGGAGGGCAGATTTTCCGGTGTTTTTAACACCGACGCATATAAAGAGATTACGGAGGCCGTTGAGAGGGCGTCGCGATGACGATTGTTCTGGCGGCCGGCCTTTTCGCTTTAGCGGCGATCACACAGATATGGGTGGCGGCGGATCCCGTTATCCACGTATTGGTGCAGTTTCCCCTTCTGGGCCTGTCTGGTTATTTATTGGGAAGAGATCGTTTTATTCCGGGGCACTGGGTTGGGCCGGCGTTGACCCTCGCGATTTTCTTTTTCCTGTTCTGGATGTTGCCAAGATCGGTAGATGAGGCTCTGGCGAATTGGCAGATGCATGTGGTCAAGTTCATCACCCTGCCATTGGGGACAGGATTACCGCTGGCTCTCAGTTGGAAATACCTGCCGCCCGTTCTGAAAGGCTTTTTGAAAGCGCAGTGCATTACCATGTTCGGTGTTCTCGGCTTTCTTTATACCCACGCGCCGGTGCGTATTTGCAATTCCTATCTGGTGGACGACCAGATCAGGCTCGGATACGGCTTTTTCTATGTAGCCTGTGGTTTGTCGATTTTCTGGACAATCCCCGTTTTTACAGGCCGTCAAACACAGGTGCGTCGTGCTTTACAGGGAACACATCTATCATGACTATTCGGGAAACGGTTCTGTCTTTTGCCGATACCGCAGTGTTGAAGAGGGGGCATCTGGGGCGCAACCCGATCGGGTTTCTTCTTCTGGCGATGATGGCAGGTGCTTATGTCGGATTGGGTATATTGCTGATTTTCTCCGTTGGGCAGGGTGTGGATCCGGCTTTCCGTCCCGTTGTTATGGGAGGAAGCTTCGGCATTGCGTTGATCCTGGTTGTCTTTGCCGGTTCTGAACTTTTTACCGGTCACAGTATGTATATGACTCACGGTCTTTTAGCGAAAAGAACGACACTGAAAGATCTGCTGTTATGCTGGGCTGGAAGCTGGACCGGTAACCTTGTCGGAGCGATAGCTCTTGGTCTTCTTTTCGTTTATGGCGGCGGGGGG
>DIYE01000197.1 GCA_002428885.1 Alphaproteobacteria bacterium UBA6062 | reverse complement strand
TTTGCGGCGGGAATGGGCATCGGTCTGATGTTCTTTGGCGTCTCTGAACCAATCTCTCACTTTTCCTCTTCCATGGGCGGTACTGCCGCTGAAGGAGGAGCAAGAACAGACTGGGCACCGCTTGGGGCCGCTGCCGGAGATCCGGAAGCCGCGCTGAAGCTCGGAATGGCGGCAACCATTTTCCACTGGGCCCTGCATCCTTGGGCTATCTATGCCATCGTAGCCCTGTCCCTCGCCTTTTTCACGTTCAGCCGAGGACTTCCATTAACACTTCGGTCCGCCTTTTACCCATTGCTGGGCGAAAAAGTCTGGGGCTGGCCGGGGCATATCATTGATATCCTCGCCGTATTCGCCACCCTGTTCGGCCTTGCAACGTCTTTAGGCTTCGGTACAGAACAGGCGCTCGCCGGATTTAACTTCCTGTTTGGCTGGGGAACCGGTAATGCCGCAAAGGTTATCCTGATTGCCTTTATCACCATATTGGCCCTCATTTCCGTCATCCGAGGACTGGATGGCGGTGTGAAAGTTCTGTCGGAAATCAACATTGTGATTGCAGCTCTTCTGGTTCTCTTTGTGATCATAGCCGGACCGACAGCAGATATCTTCTCCACCATCCTGACCGGCAGTGTCGCCTATGTGACCGAGATTGTCGCGCTTTCCAATCCGTTTGGACGGGAAGACACCAACTTTACCCAGGGCTGGACATCCTTCTACTGGGCCTGGTGGATCTCCTGGTCACCCTTTGTCGGTATGTTCATTGCCCGTGTCTCCAAGGGCCGGACGGTTCGCGAGTTTGTGTTCTGCGTTATCATTATCCCGACCCTGGTGACAATGGTCTGGATGGGCGCTTTCGGAGGTACCGCCATTTCCCAGGTGATGGCAGATGCGGCAGCACCGGTAAAAAGCGCAGCCCTTGAACTCAAACTGTTCGAAATGCTTAAAGAACTGCCCTTGACGGCGATCTCATCATTCGTCGGTATTGTTCTGGTTCTGGTTTTCTTCGTAACATCCTCTGACTCTGGATCCCTCGTTATTGATACCATTACTGCAGGCGGTAAGACAGATGCCCCCGTCTCTCAGCGGGTCTTCTGGTGTTCTTTTGAAGGGCTGGTTGCTGCGACCCTTCTGCTGGTTGGCGGAACGGGTGCTTTGACCGCTCTGCAAGCCATGTCTGTCTCGACAGGCTTCCCGTTTACCATCGTCCTTTTATTGATGTGTATCAGCCTCTTTATCGGGCTTAAAAGCGCCCTGAAAGAAAGCTGACCCTTCCAAGGGAGTGCCGTCTTCGGTACTCCCGCTTTTTCTGTGTATCAAAAATTCATTCGTTTTATAGCCAACCTGTTCTATATTGGGAGGCCTTCCAAAAACGGACTTTCGACATGACTGTATCTTCATTACCAGCCTTGCGGCTGGATCATATCGCGGTTTCTGCTCCTACCCTTGAGGAAGCCCTTCACTATACGCAGGAAACCCTGGGCCTCTCTATCCCGGAAGGCGGTAAACATCCGAAAATGGGAACCCGTAACCATCTGCTTTCCCTCGGCCCGGATCTGTTTCTGGAAGTCATTGCCATTGATCCGGAAGCGAAAAAACCAACCCATCCTCGCTGGTTCAACCTGGATCAGTTAAAAGAAGGTCCGGCCAGGCTGTCAACCTGGGTCCTGAACACGTCGGATATCAAAACTTCTTTGTCCGCAGGGCCGCCAGAGGGCGGCCTTGCGACGACTGTCACCAGAGGTGATCTTTCCTGGCTGATCTCTGTTCCCGAAGACGGCAGCATGCCCATGGCCGGATTTTATCCAACGCTTATTCAGTGGCCGGAAGGCCCGCATCCTGCATCAGGCATGGAGGATTTTGGCTGTCGTTTGGATAAATTTCTGATCAAACATCCGGAAGCGGATAGAATGAACAAATATCTCATGCCCTGTTTCGCTGATCCGCGCGTCACGATAGAAAAAGCCTCCACACCCGTTGTGGAGGCTCATATTGAGACGCCTGATGGCATTAGAAAATTGGTCGGATAGCCCTTAGGCAGCCAGTCCACTCACTGAAGAGGAAATGGAGTGAACAGCAGCCTCGATCGCTTTTTCCCGGTTTTCATCGCCCATATTCAGTCCCTCAGTATGGATGAAGGCGACATCCTCGATACCGACGAAGGAAAAAACCGTTTTCAGGTAAGGGACCTGGATATCCATATGAGAGGCTGGACCGTCACTATAGATCCCGCCTCGCGCGGTAATCACAAAAACCTTCTTTCCGCCCAATAGCCCCTTTGGCCCCTGCTCCGTATAGCTAAATGTGCGGCCGACCCTGGCGATATGATCCAAGTAAGATTTCAGATGAGATGACGTTCCGAAATTATGCATGGGTGCACCAATCACAAGGGTATCCGCAGCGATAATTTCGTCAACCAGTTCGTCAGAAAGAGCAATTGCCTTCTTCTGTTCTTCGTTCCTCTGATCAGCAGGCGTATAAAAAGCACCGATCGTCTTTTCATCCAGGTGCGGTAGCGGATTCTGACCAACATCACGGAAGGTTACGGTATTTCCGGCAGCCTTTTCTTTGAAAGAAGCGGCAAATTGTCCAACCAGATCCCGCGAAACGGAGGAGGATAAATTAGGACTACTGTTTACAGCAAGCAGATGCGTCATTTTGGTTTCCTCTATCAATAGCTTGTAAATCATCTGCACCCTACATATTTTGTCCCCATATCGAATTTAATAGATCATATATAAAAGGACTATTTCCATATGGCCGCCAATCGGGAAATACTGGATGGGATGGTGGTTTTCGTTCAGGTCGTTGAAAGCAATGGTTTTGGGGCAGCGGCCCGCAAGTTGGGTCACTCAACCTCTTTTATCAGCAAGGAAGTCACTAAACTGGAGGACCGGTTAGGTGTCCGGCTTCTCAACAGGACAACCAGACGGATCAGCCTGACCCAGATCGGAGAAACCTATTTTAGTCGCTGCCGCCAGATTATTGACGAAGCCGAAGAAGCAGAGCGCAGCATCCTGCAACTGCATGAACATCCGAGAGGCCGCCTGAAAGTCAGTGCACCGATCAGCCTCAACCATGCCAGCCTTAAACTGATCCTGCCGACTTTTATGAGACTTTATCCTGACATTGATCTCGACATTAACCTCACTGATCGCTTTGTCGATGTGATCGGTGAAGGATATGACGTGGCTATTCGGGGAGGCGATCTGACCGATTCCAATCTTGTCAGTCGGCGGATCATGACGTCGGAAGCCGTTGTTGTGGCGTCCCCCGATTACCTGGCGGAACGGGGAATGCCGCGCCACCCATCAGACCTGGTCCATCATGATCATATTGCCTACTCCTATCGCAAATCCCCTGATATGCTGGATTTCATCGACCAGAACGGCAAGCCAATGTCCATAAAAATAAAGCCGAGGATCCTCTGTAATAATGCTGAGCTGGAGGAAGCTTTTGTTATCCAGGGCGTTGGCTTCAGCGCCCTCCCGCTCTTTGCGTGCCAGCAGGCTCTTGCCGAAGGAAAACTGGTCCGGATCCTGGAGGAATATGTTCACCGCCCTATCGGCATACATGCACTTTATCCACATCGGCAACATCTATCTGCAAAGGTCCGGGTCTTCATTGACTTTCTAGCGGAGCACCTGCCCTGCCCCCTAGAAAATAATCGAATAAAACACAGGATTGATTGACCTCCACCAATCGCGTAGGGTCTGGGGCAACAATATTCCTGAAGAGGGAGGGAAAGTTATGAAGTCTATTACATCTGTTTCACTATCACGCCGCCTGATGCTCGGCACCCTGAGTGCGGTTGTTGCACTGACCGGATTTGCCGGCCTGTCCAGCGCCGCCGATAAAATTACCATTGGTGCTTTGCGGTTCACATCCCATTCTCCTTCCTTTATCGCCTATGAAAAAGGATATTTCAAAGAGGAAGGCCTGGATGTGGAACTGAAATTCTTTCAGGCTGCGCAGCCCATCGCCGTGGCGATTGCCGCCGGCGACATTGATTTTGGCGTAACCGCCCTGACCGGCGGTTTCTACAGCCTGGCCGACAAAGGCGCCCTGAAAGTTGTTGGCGGTTTGATGGCCGAAAAGAAAGGCGCGCCCGGCAACACCATCCTGGTTTCCAACAAAGCCTACGACGCAGGCGTTAAAACACCGGCTGACCTGAAAGGCAAAAGCTGGGCAATGACGCAGCAGGGATCTTCTTTCCATTATATGGCTGGTATTATTGCCGAAAATAACGGCTTCAAAGCCTCTGACATGAAACTGAAACCGCTTCAGAAAGTCGGCTCCATGATCGGCGCGCTTAAATCCGGTCAGGTAGATGCCATGGCCATTGTTCCGCATATTGCAGCGGGCCTTGCCAAAGGCGGTGCGGCGAAAATCATCGGTAAGATCCAGGATATGAGCGACTATCAGGTGACCACCATTTTCACGTCCACAAAAAACACCACCGACAACAAAGATAAGGTCAAACGCTTCCTGAAGGCCTACTCACGAGGCATTGCCGACTATCTGGCCGTTATGCAGGACCAGAAGAAAGACCCGGCAGCAACAGAAGCCATGGTCGACCTGATCCATAAATATGTCTACACATCCCGCCCTCGCGAGAAAGCAGCTCCCTCCATTAAGGCCGGTGCTGTTTACCTGAATGAAGGGGCCGCGCTTAACGTAAAAGACGTACAGGCGCAGTTGGACTGGTTCAAAGCGAACAAGCTGGCTCCGGCCGGCCTGACCATCGATAAAATGGTCGACAGCAGCTTCGTAAAAACCATCAACTGATACCATCCGGGGCAGCGTTGATAAAACGCTGCCCTTTTTCCATTCTGTACAGGTCTTTTTATGGATCTTCATTTAAACGGGATCTCCCATGCCTATGACGGCACTGAGGTCTTAAATGGTATCGATTTCCGGATCCCTGCCGGGCAGATCGTCTGCCTGATCGGTCCCAGTGGATGCGGGAAATCAACCTTGCTGCGCTTTATCGGCGGACTTGAACAGCCGACCAAAGGGCAAGTATTACAGCTGGGAGACCCACCCGCTGAAAGCCTCAATCCTCTTACCTATATCTTTCAGGACTTCGCCCTGCTTCCCTGGCGAACGGTCCGCGGGAATATCAGTCTGGTTTTGGAAGATCACGGGATAAAAGGCGACAAAGCCAATGAGATTATACAGGATGTCCTGGACCGCACCCGCCTGAGCGATTTTGGAGACGCCCTGCCAAAACAGCTTTCCGGCGGCATGAAACAACGGGTTGCCATCGCCCGGGCACTCAGTGTTAAACCCGCCTGCCTTCTGATGGATGAGCCTCTTTCCGCCCTGGATAGTCAGACCCGCGAGCTCCTGATGGATGATCTTGTGGATCTGTGGCTTCGGGAAAGATACACGGCCTGCTATGTCACCCACAATCTCAATGAAGCCGTCAGGCTGGGCCATAAGGTTATCGTCCTATCAAGACGCCCGGGACGCATCCGGGAAATTGTCGATATCGATGTGCCGTTGCAAGAACGCGCCCAAAAGCCGGATCTCCTGCAGGAAAAACAGGATTACCTCTGGTCCCTGATGCGCGAAGAAGCGATGGCTGCCGACCAGGAGCTTGCCGATGTCTGAGGATATTCAACAGAAAGTAGATCGGGCGGTTCCTTACCGCGGCGGTGGTTTTTCGCCGAAGCCGGTGAAGATCGTAGCCCCCATTTTATTTGCCTGTCTCCTGAGTTTCTGGGAGGGAGGTGCGCGGCTTGGCTGGATCAGCCCACTGGTTCTGCCCGCCCCGTCCGAGGCATTTGCCGCCTTCATGGAGCTTGTGAATTCAGGCCTACTTGTCCAGCATTTGTCTGCATCATTGCAGCGCCTTGTCGTCGGCTGGGCAGCAGGATCTCTATTGGGACTTGCTTTCGGACTGGCTGCCGGACTGTTTACACTGGCCCGCGGCGGTATTGTCCCGCTGGTTGCCGCTATTTTCCCGATCCCGAAAATTGCTCTTCTGCCCCTCTTCATCATCTGGTTCGGCATTGGTGAGGAATCCAAAATTGCCACCATCCTGTTTGGCACCTTCTTCCCAACTGTCATCGCCGTTTATGGGGGCGTGGATAATGTGGATCGCGGCCTTATTCGTATGGGACAGTCCTTTAATCTGTCCTGGTGGTCGATCGTCTGGAAGATTATCCTACCGGGCGCCCTTCCCGCTATCCTATCAGGCTTCCGGATTTCGGCTTCCATCGGTATCATCCTGCTGGTTGCCGCGGAAATGATCGGAGCTGAATATGGTATCGGAGCCTATATCCTGCTGGCCGGCAATTTGATGGCCATGGATCAGCTTGTCGCCGGTGTTGCCATCCTCTCCATTCTGGGCCTGACGGTGAGTTGGCTGATTGGCCGGGCGGAGAAGTATTTCCTCAAATGGCGAGT
>DIYE01000316.1 GCA_002428885.1 Alphaproteobacteria bacterium UBA6062 | reverse complement strand
CGAACATCTGCTGACCCTTATCAATGAAATTCTGGATCTCGCCAAGGTCGAAGCCGGCACAATTGCCCTGAATGAACGAAAAACAGATATCTGGCAACTGAGCCAGTCCTGTAAAACGCTGGTCAGTTCGCGGGCCAATGAGAAGAATGTCAAAGTGGATATTAATGTGGAGCCGCCAACGCTGGCTTTATATGCCGATCCGATCCGCCTAAAACAGATCCTGGTTAACTTAGCCTCTAATGCAGTGAAATTTTCGGACCCCGGCAGCCGGGTTGCCATAACCTGGAAGATGGTAGCGGGTAAAATTTCCCTGGTTGTGAAGGATAGTGGTGTCGGGATTGAGCAGGATTTTCTGCCGCACCTGTATGAACCCTTCAGGCGCAGTCGAATTGCAACCAATATGCAATGCGAAGGGACAGGCCTCGGCCTCACACTGGTGAAGAAATTCAGCGATGCCCATCAGGCCCGCATGCATGTTACCAGTCGACCCGGCAACGGAACAACGGTCACGCTGGCATTTCCGGAAGTCCGAACATTAGCCATTCAGGAAGAACTGGCTTCCTGACAGGAGCCGGACACAGGAATAATCACCGGGAGTAAAAGACGCATCAGTGGGCGAGATACCACTCCCGGGCCAGCTTCTGTGCTGCTGCGATTTCTTCTGTCGACATATCCTGTGAAATTTCGGCGCGGCATTCCCGGGCTTCGATCACGCCATTCATGGCAGCAAGGTTAAACCATTTATGTGCTGTAACCAGATCAAGCGGCACACCATCTCCAGTCGAATAAATCAACCCGGCCCGATACTGTTCTTCCGGCAATCCGTCTTCAGCAAGATGCAATTGCTTTTCCACAAAATCTTTATCCAGTTGTCCCATTTTACTCTCCTTCCCGTTCCGATAACGAGCTGACACGCAACGTCGTGAAATGAACGCAATTCTTTTATTACCCAATCATGATGGAAGGAAAATTCTTAACATTCTGTTGCCGGATTCTGATTTTCACAGCTGTGTCACATTTTTTTTGCCATTAGGACACAGACGCAAAAAAAGCCGGAACATAACAGTACCGGCTTTTTAGATTAAGATTAAAAAATCGTTATTTTCTAGCTGTTTGACCAAATAAAACTTTACGGGACTCTTCCATTTGCGCCTGTGTTCTTTCCCGAAGCTCCCGCTTGAGGGCAAAGCCTGTCTGCACAGCCGGGCGCGCTTCAATCGTTTCGAACCATCGTTTCAGGTTCGGAAACTCATTGAGATCCTGCCCCTGGCGTTCATAGGGAGACACCCAAGGCCAGCTGGCCATATCGGCAATGGAGTAATCGCCGGCCAGGAACTCCCGATCCTCAAGACGCTTATTCATGACACCATAGAGGCGATTGACCTCGTTGGTATAGCGGTCAATGCCATATTGAACTGTTTCCGGTGCATAATGCCGGAAATGATGTGCCTGACCGGCCATCGGCCCCAGGCCACCCATCTGCCAATACAGCCATTGACTGACTTCCGTACGCCCGCGAACATCCTGCGGCAGGAACTTGCCCTGCTTGTCCGCGAGATACGTCATAATCGCGGCAGATTCAAAAATGGAAATCGGCTCACCACCATCTTTTGGATTATGATCCACAATCGCCGGCATTCGGTTGTTAGGGGCAATTTTTAGGAAGTCCGGTTCAAACTGTGCCCCTTTGCCGATATTGACTTCGATAACCTTGTAATCAATGCCAAGCTCTTCCAGCAAAATGGAAACTTTCCAGCCATTGGGTGTTGGCCAGTAATATAAATCGATCATACCTTTTTCCTTCCAGAGTCTTGCGCCCGGTAAAGAGTTTAGGGTCCTGACCCTAGGGTGACTGTAGACGTCAATCCTTCGGGAAGTCCAGCCCCATTTCCTGATAACGTTCAGGATCATCCGTCCATTTCTCACGAACTTTGACGAACAGGAACAGATGAACCCGCTGCCCAAGACTCTCCTCTAGTTCTTCGCGAGCCATGGCACCGATCTGTTTAATGGTCCGCCCGCCTTTGCCGAGGATAATCGGCTTATGGTTGGCCCGGGATACATAGATCACCTGATTGATCTTGACGGAACCGTCTTTTCGCTCCTCCCAGCTTTCCGTTTCGACGGTCAGGGAATAAGGCAGTTCCTGGTTCATTCTGAGAAACAGTTTTTCGCGGGTAATTTCCGCCGCCAGGCTGCGCATGGGGGCCAGAGCCAACTGGTCTTCAGGGTAAAGCCACGGTCCTTCCGGAAGCTCTTTCGCCAATGCCGCACGCAAATCAGCAACCCCGTCCCCTGTCAGGGCTGAAATCATAAAGACCTGATCAAAGATCCCGCGATCCGTCAGGTCTTTGGCGAGTCCGAGAAGCGTGTCCCGCTTGATGGCATCAATTTTGTTCAGGATGAGGTGCGCCTTGCGGCCGGATTGCTCCAGCCCATCCATAATCCGTTCCACATCTTTCGTAACACCTTTGATGGCATCCACCAGCAACACAACCTGATCCGAATCCTTCGCACCATCCCACGCGGCTGTCACCATTGCCTTCTCCAGGCGTCGTGAAGGCGCAAAAATACCCGGCGTATCCACGAAGATCATCTGGCTGTTTTCTTCGATGGCAATCGCCGTAACCCGAGCCCGCGTCGTTTGCACCTTCGGCGATACGATGGCGATCTTCGCCCCGACCAGCTGATTAAGCAGGGTCGACTTTCCGGCATTCGGCGCTCCCAGCAACGCAACGTAACCACATCGGGTCTGCCCGGCCGGCTGTTCAGTCATTTCCATTCTTCTGGTCTTTCAATATCTGTTCCGCCGCCATCTGTTCCGCCGCTCTTTTGGAGGGCGCACTGGCAATGCGGCTTTCACACCCCTTGACGGATGCCTCTATTGTGAAAATCCGAGCGTGATCCGGCCCCTCTTCCGCAACAACGGTATAAACAGGAGGCTTCAACCCGCGTTTCGCAGCCCACTCCTGCAAGGCAGATTTAGGATCTTTATGCGCAGCCCCCATGGTTTCAAAACGAGGCCACCAGTTTTTTTCGATAAACTGACGGGCCGCAGGCATTCCACCATCAAGATAGAGCGCAGCAATAATCGCCTCAACACAGTCTTCAAGCAGGGACGGGTTATCCAACCCGCCGGCTTCCCGCAGATCACCGGCAAGCTGAATATAGTCGTTCAGGCCGATTTCCCGGGCAATCTCCGCCAGCGTTTCTTTTCTGACCTGAGCATTATACCGGCGGGAGAGTTGCCCGGCTTCGGCAGTTTCAAACCGGTGATACAACTCTTCGCTGATCACCAGTCCCAGTACCCGATCTCCCAGGAATTCAAGGCGGTCATAGTCCCGCCCCGCCCCTTTGAGCTTTCCCCGGCCTTTGGTTACGGAAGAATGGGTCAGCGCCTCCAGCAACAGGCCCGGATCCTCAAAGGAATGCCCCAACACAGACATCAGCGCAGCCAGTCTGGCAGATATATCCATCATATCAGTTCAAAAGAGTAAAGACACGATCCCAACGCGTCTTGAAAGGTACCTTCCAGATTTCCAGGAAGCTTGTTTCGTCTTTCAGGGAGAAGAAAATAATCTCAGCCCGCCCAACAAGGTTCTCGACCGGGATATAGCCAACCTGGGACAGGAAACGACTATCCGTGGAATTATCCCGGTTGTCACCCATACCGAAAACATGCCCCGCCGGAACCGTATACACATCCGTGTTGTCGGCAGAACTGTTCCGAACAATATCCAGGGTCATATAAGTCGTTCCGTTCGGCAGGGTTTCCTGATAGCGAGCATAACGCCGCACATTGCCGCGTGCATCCCGATCCACATAATCATCGACCTTCGTTTTTTTCACGGCCTGGCCGTTCACATACAACACACCGTTCTTCATCTGGATCTTGTCGCCCGGAAGACCAATGATGCGCTTGATATAATCGATCGGCTCCCCAACCGGCCTTTTGAAAACCGCAACATCTCCCCGCTCCGGCATATCTTCCAGGAGGCGACCGTCAAACGGACCTATGCTGAACGGAAAAGAGTGTTTACTGAAACCGTAGGAGTATTTGGAAACAAACAGATAATCGCCTACTTTCAGGGTGGGCAACATGGATTCCGACGGGATCTTGAACGGCTCGAACGCAAAGGTCCGTATCACCATCGCTATCAGGACTGCATAGACAATCGTGCGAACGGTTTCGCCAAACCAGCCTTCTTCTTTCACCACATCTTCTTTCATCAAAAATCGCCTAACTGTTGTCTGTTTCGGGATGCCCCGAACGTATGTATCACGGAACCGGATTAAAAGTCTTCAATTCACTCTTTTGCCGGCGCAACGGCTTCAATCAACACAAATGCCTGAGCCTGGGGCGGTTCATCTGTAATGGTCAGGTGGATGACCGCTTCCATACCAGGCGGTGTAATGCTCTCAAGCTGCTTGAGAGCACCGCCCGTGAGTTTCATGGTCGGCTTCCCGGAGGGCAGATTGATAACGCCCATATCTCTCCAGAAAACACCTTTTCTAAAACCGGTACCAAGCGCTTTGGAACAGGCTTCCTTTGCCGCATATCGCTTGGCATAAGACTCAACACGGTTAAGTCTTTTATCAGATTTAGTTTTTTCGAGGTCTGTGTAAATGCGGTTCAGAAATCTGTCGCCGAACCGGCTGATGGTTTTCTCAATCCGCCGGATATCAATGATATCATTTCCCACGCCGATAATCACAGGATCAGCCTTCGGTCAGCTCAAGACGAGCCTCATCCATCAGGCGCCGCATCTCCCGGATCGCCGGCTCCAGTCCGGCAAAAATCGCTTCACCAATCAGAAAATGACCGATATTCAATTCCACCACATTAGGAATTTTAGCAATAGGAGCAACCGTGTCATATGTCAGCCCGTGTCCGCAATGACATTCCAGCCCCAGGTCATCGGCAATAGCGGCACCTTTGAGGATCCTGTCCAGCTCGCGGGCTCTCAGGTCTCCTGATTCTGCATCACAATAAGGTCCGACATGAAACTCGATAATATCAGCCCCAAGGTGAGCTGCCGCCTCAAGCTGCTTGGCATCGGGTTCAATAAACAACGATACCCGAATATTTTTCGTCTGTAATTCCTGCACATAGGTGGACAGTATATTGTGGCCGCCGGCCACATCCAGC
>DIYE01000195.1 GCA_002428885.1 Alphaproteobacteria bacterium UBA6062 | reverse complement strand
TTTGGCACCAGAACCGCGTAAGACCCCTGCTGCAATTTCGCAGCATATAGTTCAGTCGAAGACCGTCCTTCTCCAGGAAGAACGCCGCCCAACAAATGGACGATCAAAACGCCCAGCGCGTAGATATCCGCCATAATATTGGCATCTCCTCGCCCGTACGGCATGGAGTTGGCGCTTTCAAGAGGCTCATATATGGCGGGCTGAAGAGCGCCAGGCGGGTTCGTAACACACTCGCCCAGCACCAGACCTAACCGATCATCATCCATATAATAGATGTTATCCGCTCTAATCCCCCGGTGACTTTCACCCCGGGCGGCGAAATCGATAATGGTATCCAGTATTCGCGGAACGATCTTGCCGAGAACTTCCTGTTCCCCCAGCGGTCCTTTTTCATCCGTAAAGGCCCGGCCATGGGTGGGCAAGTCAAAAACAAACACGTAGCGACTGTCAAGCGGGCCGAAATTTACCAGTCCATGAGAATGCAGTTCCATCATTCCGGGTGCACTTTTGGACGTTAGGCGCTGTGCCAATTCATCCCGATAAGGAACCCCCGGATGAGAAACAACCGCATAAAGCTTGGCACTTGAATTTTGACGATCCTCAACGGCATAGGCCCGATTTTCCCCACTATCCATATGAGGAAGAGGCGAGTTCAGCAAAATCTTGTAACGATCCCGCAAGATGCCGAGCGGCGCTCTCTGCAGGTCATCCTGCTCCTGATTTTCCTCTAGCGCTATAGCCATAAATCACATAACCAAATAATATACTTACGCCTCAAAATGGCGTCTTCTTGTTAAAATGAGGTTAAATGAAAAGAGGTATTCTCCTATTTCGCGCCGAGCAGGGTATATTTCATAAAAAAAGCGGAGCCCGAAAGCTCCGCCCCGCATTCCATATGGACAAAGAAATCAATCTGCAAACGGATCCCTAACCAGAATAGTATCTTCCCGTTCCGGACTGGTTGAAACCAGGGCAATCGGCGCCTCGATCAATTCTTCAACACGGCGGATATACTTAACTGCGGAGGCCGGCAAATCATCCCAGCTCCGTGCTCCAAAAGTACTGTCTTTCCAGCCCTCCAGCGTCTCAAAAATGGGCTCAACCTTCGCCTGATCAGCCATGTTCGACGGGAAATAATCCAGGGTCTCATCACCGAGGCGATATCCAACGCAAACTTTTAGCTCGTCCATCCCATCCAGTACATCCAGCTTGGTCAGCGCAATACCGGTGATGCCGCCTGTTTTGATAGCCTGGCGGACCATAACAGCATCGAACCAGCCGCAACGGCGTTTCCGGCCCGTCACAACGCCAAATTCATGGCCGCGCTCACCCAGTCCCTGCCCGATCTCGTTCAGCAGTTCTGTCGGGAAAGGCCCTTCCCCAACCCGGGTGGTATAGGCTTTTGTAATGCCGAGGACATAACTGACAGCTCCGGGACCAACACCACTGCCGACAGCCGCCTGTCCGGCGAGAGTATTGGAAGAAGTTACAAAGGGATAGGTGCCATGGTCATTATCCAGCATAGTGCCCTGTGCTCCTTCGAACAGGATGAGTTTACGCTGTTTACGGGCTTCATCAAGCCGACGCCAGACAATATCGGAAAATTCCAGCACTTCCGGAGCGATCTCAAGAAGATCAGCAAGTAACTTATCACCATCAACCGGCTCCGCGCCCAATCCTTTGCGAAGCGCGTTGTGATGCAACAGAAGGGTCGCAATTTTATCTTTGAGAAGACCTTCATCTGCAAGGTCACTGACACGGATGGCCCGGCGGGCTACCTTATCTTCATAGGCCGGTCCGATCCCCCGACGGGTCGTTCCGATCTTAACCGCCGCTGTGTTATCTTCCCGAAGAGCGTCAAGCTCTCCATGCAACGGCAGAATAATGGTGGCATTTTCTGCAATCTTGAGACTGTCGCGATCAACCGTCACCCCTTGCCCGCGCAGAGTGGCGATTTCCTGTTTAAGAGCCCAGGGGTCGATCACAACACCGTTCCCGATAATGGAGGTTTTTCCGCCTCGCACAATACCGGACGGCAACAGGCTCAGCTTATAAACTGTGCCGTCGATAACCAGTGTATGGCCGGCATTATGTCCCCCCTGAAAACGGACAACAACGTCAGCGCGTTCAGACAGCCAGTCCACAATTTTCCCTTTGCCTTCATCCCCCCACTGGGATCCGACAACTGCTACATTCGCCATGATTTCTATGTCCTTAGAGCTATTTGTTACTGATTGATCAGCTCAGTTCTCTGATATCATCCCCGCTCAGGAGATGGGTGCAACCGAGGCGCTGTGCCTCTTCTTCATCGGAAGGGCCGTCAGCCAGTCCGGCAATCGTAATCCAGCCTTCCCGGCGCAAATGTTGCGCACGAGAACGATTGGTTCCAACAGGAAGATAAATTTTCCGAGGTGCTTGTCCCGCAGGAACAGCCCGCATCAAACTATCGAGGAACAGGGTGAACCCTGTTGCCGTCTCTCCGTCAACAAGATGATAACGACCCCCTCGCCCCAATTCGCCGCGCACATTTCGGGCAAACAAAGTAAAGCTGAGACCGGTCTGATATTCAAAGCCCCGATATTCACCCGGATCAATCGTCAAAGCCAGATCAGGTGCCGCCTCTTTTAAATAGCCGACAAGGGTTTCAAGATCAGCAATCTGTCCGGCGGATTGCTTCGGAAGCTTGAGTTCCTTTAGTCTCTGCAAAGCCTGATCGGCCGGTCCCGCGGCCTGCAACAATGCATTCAAAACAGGCGACAGGATATCTCCAAACTGCCCGAGAACCGCAGCATCCTTGTGGTCCAGCGCTTCCCTGGCTTTTGTCGCCAACTCGGCGTCAATGTCAAGTTCTTCACAGATGGTTGGTAAGAGGGTCGGCAACGTCAGATCAACGGAACAATCCCTGATGTCAAGGGCATCCAGGGCCTCTGCCGCCAACAGGATCAGCTCGGCATCTGCTGTAATTTCAGATACGCCAATCAGCTCGACGCCAGCCTGGGTAAATTGCCGTTCCGGCCGCAACTGGCTGCCATAAACCCGTAGAACCTGTCCTGCATAGGAAAGACGTAACGGACGCTGATCCTGCTTCATCCGGGTTGTCGCGACCCGGGCGACCTGCAACGTCATATCTGTCCGAATTCCCATCATCCGATGTGAGACCGGATCCATAACACGGAACATCTTCGAAGAAAGTGCCTCACCGGCCCCTTCCAGCAGATGTTCTTCAAATTCGATGAGCGGAGGTTTAACTCTTTGGTAGCCGTTAGCGGTGAAAACCTTCATCAGGGTTTCACTTACGTCAGCTTCTGCAGCAGCAGCGGGCGGTAGCATGTCGGCCAGTCCGGCCGGCAACAGCCCTTTTTCAGAATAATTGTTCATCACATGCGCCTATAAAGCACATTTTGGGTGTTTGTGCCAACAAGAACAATAAAGAAGCGGCACTTTTTAGAGTGCCGCTTCCTACTTACTTCTAAGCTTTCCCCAAAAACAGGGTTCTTTGTCAGAAATTCAGTGCTTTAACCTGGGCCACATGCGGCAGAGACTGAACCTGCTGCAGGGTTTCCGGTGTCAGTTCCGAATCTATTTCGATCAAGGCGATAGCTTCACCGGCCGCCGCATCACGACCGAGGTGGAAAGTCGCAATATTGACATCGGCACCACCCAACAGGGTTCCCAGTGAACCAATAAAGCCCGGTTTATCCTGGTTGGTCACATAAAGCATATGCGGACCAAGCTCAGCCTCCATGTTGATACCCTTGATATTGACTATGCGCGGGCTGTTATCGCCATAGAGCGTACCTGCGATATCCCGGCTGCGCTGCTCTGTCGTTACCGTCACCCGGATCAGTGTCTGATAGTCATCCGCCTTGTCATTGATGCTTTCCATGACATCAATGCCGCGTTCCTTTGCAACCACAGGTGCGTTGACCATATTGACGCTGTCGAGAAGCGGTCCCAGCAATCCTTGCAGGATGATGGAGGTCAGCGGCTTGATATTCAGGCTAGCTGCCTGCCCTTCATATTCCACATGAACTTTTTTAAGACCGCTTTCCGTGACCTGACCCGCAAAACTGCCAAGCTGTTTGGCAAGATCCATATAGGGTTTAAGCTTCGGTGCTTCTTCGGCTGTGACGGACGGCATGTTCAGCGCATTGGTCACTGAACCGACCAGCAGATAGTCCGCCATCTGTTCCGCTACCTGAATGGCCACATTAACCTGTGCCTCATTGGTAGACGCACCCAGATGCGGCGTACAAACCACATTATCCAAACCGAACAGAACATTCTCTGTTGCCGGTTCTTCTGCATATACATCGACAGCTGCACCGGCGACTTTTCCGCTTTCCAGCGCCGCCTTCAGATCGTCTTCAACCACCAGGCCGCCACGAGCACAATTGATGATCCGGACACCATCTTTCATCTTGGCAATATTGTCGCCATTAATGATGTTGCGAGTACCGTCGGTAATCGGTGTGTGCAGGGAAATATAATCGGCGCGGGCAAACAGCTCATCCAGTTCGACTTTTTCAACACCAAGCTCAACGGCTCGCTCCGGAGACAGGAACGGATCATATGCCGCCACTTTCATTTTCAGTCCAACAGCCCGGTCAGCAACAATAGAACCGATATTGCCGCAACCGATAATACCGAGCACCTTGCCATAAAGCTCAACGCCCATGAATTTGGATTTTTCCCATTTGCCGGCCTGGGTGGACTCGTTGGCCGCCGGAATATGCCGGGACAGGGAAAACATCATGGCAATGGCATGTTCAGCCGTTGTAATGGCATTACCGAAAGGCGTGTTCATAACACAGACACCGGCTGCCGTAGCGGCAGCGATATCCACATTATCAACACCGATACCGGCCCGGCCAATCACTTTCAGGTTGGTGGCGGCAGCAATGATTTCCTCTGTTGCCTTGGTGGCGGACCGAACCGCCAGTCCATCATAATCACCAATGCAAGCTTTCAGTTCTTCCGGGGACATACCCGGCTTTTCATCAACGTCTACGCCCCGCTCGCGAAAAATTTCCGCAGCTTTAGGGCTCATCTTGTCAGAGATAAGGACTTTAACCATCGTATTGTTCCTTTTTTGGACGATGTATCAGTTCTGGAAATTTTTCTTAAGCTCGGCATAGCCCCAGTCCAGCCAGGGCATCAGGGCCGCAAGGTCATCGGCTTCAACCGTCGCCCCGGCCCAAATCCGAAGACCGGCCGGAGCATCCCGGTAAGCACCGATATCCAGCGCAGCTTCTTCTTTTGCCAGGATGGAAATCAGTTGCTTCGCCGCCTTGGCCTGATCCTCATCAGAGAGGGCGGTAAACCAGCGATCCGTGATTTTCAGGCAAACAGAACTCGGGCTGCGGATCTCTTCATCCGCCGCCAGGTAATCAAGCCAGTCGGATTTTGCTACGAAATCGGAAATCACTTTTGCATTGGCTGCGGTCCGGGCAATCATCCCTTTTTCGCCGCCGATGGATTTTGCCCAGGCAAGAGCATCAAGCACATCTTCAACCGCCAGCATGGACGGCGTGTTGATGGTTTCACCCCGGAAAATGCCTTCAATCAGCTTACCGCCTTTAGTCATGCGGAACACTTTTGGCAGCGGCCAGGCCGGTGTGTAGCTTTCCAGCCGCTCAACAGCACGAGGGCTAAGGACCAGCATACCGTGGGCGGCCTCACTGCCGAGGACTTTCTGCCAGGACCAGGTCACCACATCCAGCTTTTCCCAGGGCATTTCCATGGCGAAAACGGCGGAGGTGGCATCACAAATCGCAAGACCTTCCCGGTCATCGGCAATCCAGTCACCGTTCGGCACCCGAACACCAGATGTCGTACCGTTCCAGGTAAAGACAACATCCCGTTTCCAGTCCACCGCACTAAGGTCCGGCAATTCGCCATAACCGGCGTTAACCACCTCGGCATCCGCGAGTTTCAACTGTTTAACAACATCTGTCGCCCAGCCGGAGCCAAAGCTTTCCCAAGCCAGGATTGTTGACGGGCGAGCGCCAAGCAGAGACCAGAGCGCCATTTCCACGGCACCTGTGTCGGAGCCCGGTACAATACCGATCCGGTAATCATCCGGGATATTCAGCAGGGCACGATGTTCATCGATCACAGCTTTCAGACGTGCCTTACCTTCGGTAGCCCGGTGAGACCGGCCAAGAAACGCATTTCTGAGATTTTCGGGAGACCATCCGGGGCGCTTGGCGCAGGGGCCGGATGAAAACAAGGGAGAGTTAGGGCGTCTCTCCGGACGCAATTCTTCTGTCATAATGTAAACTAAACCTTCCAGTCTAGAGCATCCCGGTGGGGGGATGTGGCCCACAGCGGATACTAGGGATCGGACTTTCCCTGTCAAACAGTTTTTTGTTGCACTGCGACAATTTAGCCCGGAAGCGGGTCAAAATGCATATCGGTATCCGGATAGTTCTAGTCCGGTCTTCACCTTATAAATCCACACATAGTCACAGTGAACAAAATGGAATACACAATGACCGACTTAAGCTACTTACCAATCCCAACCGATCAGGCACGGGCTTATCAGAATGGCGGAAAAGACGCCCACGGCAATACGCCAAAAAAATTTGTTTGTGAAGAGGATGATCTTCCGTGCCGACATTGCCTTAACAATATTGAAAAAGGTGAAGAATATTTGATTCTGTCCCATCGGCCTTTTGAATCACCTCAACCTTTTGCCGAACAGGGACCAATTTTCTTATGTGCCGATGCAGAACGCTGCGCCCCTTACGACGCAACAGACAAGCTGCCAAACATGTATGAACCGGGCGGAGAAATCCTCCTCAGAGGATATGACGAGGATAACTGGATTGTTTACGGCACTGGACAGATTGTTAAAAACAGAGATATTGCCGATGCCGCAAAAGCAATATTGGCCGCTAATCGGGTCAAATATATCCATGCCCGTTCCGCCACCAACAACTGTTTTCAATTCAGGATCGAGGCGGCTGTATAAGACTGCCGTGTCCAGATTGTCTCTCAGACAATAAAGAACTGGAAAAAAACGGTTTTCATTCCAAAATAGGCCTCAAATATTTATTTGAGGCCATTCATGATCCCTTGCCAGCGTTCTCTGTTCGACATCCCTGATGAAATCACCTACTTCAATTGCGGATATATGTCACCGCTTATGACATCGGTTTCCGAGGCCGGTATTCGCGGGATAATGCGTAAATCCAACCCCTGGGAATTATCGCCTGTGGATTTCTTTACCGAGAGCGCAGAAGCAAGAAGGCTTTTCGCAGAACTGATCAATGCCCGTGAAAGCGACATCGCTATTATTCCCGCAGCGTCCTACGGTCTTGCGGTAGCCGCCCGGAATATCACAATTGAACCTGGACAGCATATTCTGGTGCTGCAGGATCAATTTCCGTCCAATATTTACTGCTGGCAGGAGCTTTGCAAAGAACAAGACGGGAAGATCAAGACCATAGAGGCTCCGGCCAACAAAGACTGGACGTCAAAAGTTCTCGCTGAAATCAATACCGAAACCGCTGTTGCCGCCCTGCCCCACTGCCTGTGGACGGATGGCGGTCTTCTGGACCTTGAAAAAATCGGCGCCCGGCTGCGTGAGGTTGGCGCAAAACTGGTTCTGGATGTTACCCAGTCTCTGGGAGCTATGCCGCTGGATATTGCAAGGATCAAGCCGGATTTTCTGATCGCCGCTGCTTATAAATGGCTGTTAGGCCCTTATACCGTCGGGTTTATGTATATTGCTCCCGATCATCAGGACGGCATCCCTCTTGAGCATAACTGGATCAACCGGAAAGGATCTGAGGATTTTTCGACTCTTGTGGATTATCAGAATGATTTCCAGCCGGGCGCGGTCCGGTTCGATATGGGACAGAGAGCTAACTTTGCGCTGATGCCTATGGCTGTAACAGCCCTTCGCCAGCTCCTCGATTGGGGAGTGGAGAATATCTATGAAACCCTAACGGCCCGAACCACTCTTATAGCGGATGCCGGACGGGATATGGGCCTTTCTTCTGTACCGCTGTCTCACAGAGCCGGTCATTTTCTGGGCCTTGAATTTAAAGGCGGTGTCCCAAAAACACTACTGCAGGCACTGGCTGCGGATAAGATCTTTGTATCTGCACGCGGTAACTCCCTTCGGGTTACTCCGCATCTTTATAATAATGATCAGGATACCGCGCGGCTCATTCAAGCGCTTGAGAAAGTTACAGGACGATAAGATATGGCATTTGATCTTGAGAAAATCCGTCAGGACACACCGGGCACCCAAAACCGCATTCATCTGAATAATGCGGGATCTTCCCTGATGCCCTCCCCGGTTTATCAGGCCATCGTCGATCATCTGGATCTGGAGATGGAGATCGGCGGATATGAAGCCCATGCCCGGGCAGCTTTGGCCTGCGAAAGAACCTATGACGCCATCGCGGAACTGATTAATTGCCATCGCGAAGAAATCGCGCTTGTGGAGAATGCCACCGTAGGCTGGTTGATGGCTTTTCACGGAATGCGGTTCGAAAAAGGCGACCGTATCCTGACGGCGGAAGCGGAATATGCCAGCAACGTGATCTCTTATCTGCAGCTCGCCCAAAAAAAGGGGGTGGTCATTGACGTGATCCCCAGCGACGAAGATGGCCAGATCGATATTACAGCCCTGGAGGCAGCGATTGACGATCGCGTAAAACTCATTTCCATCAGCCATATTCCAACAAATGGCGGCCTGATCAATCCGGCAGAACGGGTTGGCGCCGTCGCCCGCCAATACAAGATCCCCTATCTCCTGGATGCCTGCCAGTCTGTAGGACAGATCCCTATTGATGTGGAAGCCATCGGTTGCGATATGCTGTCGGCAACAGGCAGGAAATACTTGCGTGGCCCCCGCGGCACCGGTTTTCTGTATGTCCGAAAGTCCTTTCTTGATCAGCTGGAACCGCCATTCCTGGATCTGCACAGTGCCGCCTGGACAGCCAAAGATACCTATGAAATGCGCGCCGACGCCCGCCGCTTCGAAAATTGGGAAAGTTATTTTGCCGGACACATCGCCCTTGGTGTTGCCGTGGATTATCTATTGGATATCGGCATAGACACTGCGTCTGAGCGGCTATGCTCCCTTGCCGCTACCGCACGGGAAAAGCTGTCCGGAATACCAGGCATTACGGTTGCTGATATCGGCAAGCATAAAGGCGGCATGGTGACATTCTACCATGACCGGATACCTGCGGAGGACATAAAAGAGAAGCTGGCCAAGGAAGGGATCAATGTGTCGACGTCCAATATCTCCTCAACCCGGTTGGATATGGAAAAACGCGCCTTGCCGACATTGGTACGGGCATCCTTCCATTATTATAATACGGAAGATGAACTTGATACTTTTCTGCAGGTCGTATCAACTCCCTAAAATTATAAGCAAATTGGCAGTTTTTATAACATTTTCGTGACTGCTATCCGCGTTCGTGCACTGGTGAAATTAATATTTTGTTAACACATTTATATTAGAAAAAGGCACGAAAGCCAGAAGGCGTAACCGGTATAGAATTTCCGAAAGGTGCGTTATGTTTCCTACTCCTGTTGGCTCCGCCACCGGCGGTGTACAACCCTCTACTCCGATAGAGAAAGTAAAAGAAACCGAGGAATTTACAGCTCCGCAGCCCGCCCAAGCGGAAAAACCGCAGCCGGAAGGGCAAGGTTTACCACCTGTGCCAGGAAGCAGTGGTGCTCCCATTTCTCTGGAAGCGGTAACAGCCCTGCAGCAAGTTCAGGACACAGCATCGACGAGTGCTCGCCAGGAAGTTGCGGCAAACACCCAGGCAGCACGTGATACTGATTATCAAGTCACACGCCAGACTGCTGGAGATCCGGCTCTTGAAGCTGCTGAGCAGGTTTCTGCTGAAAACCGGTATGAAGCCAGATCAGAAGTTCCTGCTGGGGAAGATACTGACGCTGCAGGGCGATCTGCCCGCAATCCGCTCAATCTGCAAATCTGATCAGCGAAGTCCGGCATCGTGTTAGGATCGGCACTGTCCGCTCATAGTTCCGTGTCTGCTTTTCAGCAGACAGCTGTTGTTAACTCCGCAACAACGGAGGCTCCCGTGAGCTCTATTGTTCCAGAAAGTCAGACGGTTATCCCTGTTGGAGAGACAGCACCGGCAACTGTCGACTCAAGTCCTCTTCTATCCATGTCAGGAGATCTTCTTGCAGCCTTGCAGGGAGAAGACGGAGAGGACAATAAAGAGAATAGGTCTCCGTTAGAGGCACAGCAGGAAACGAAATCATCCAAATCGGCAAAAGAGATCGCTGATGAGACAGGCCTGACACCGGAAGAAGAAGCGCAGGTTGACAAGCTGAAGGAACGGGATCAGGAAGTGCGTGCTCATGAGCAGGCGCATGCACTGGTTGGCGGACAATATGCCGGTGCACCGACATATGACTACCAGACCGGTCCCGATAACCGGCAATATGCCGTTGGCGGGGAAGTAAAAATTGATACAGCACCCGTCCCCGGTGATCCGGCGGCAACCATCGACAAGATGGATATTGTTATAAAGGCTGCTCTCGCGCCTGCTGAACCCTCCGGTCAGGATAGAGCTGTTGCCTCTCAGGCGGCTCAGAAGCGAACAGAGGCTCAAACGGAACTGAATGCTCAGAAACAGGCTGAAAGGAACGGGGAATCGGCTGACGAAAATCAGGCTGATGGCGGTATTGTACCGTCAACTGTCGATCCCAGTGCTGTCATAAACCTGTTTGCATAAATCAGAATTCCCCGACAGTATGTCCATGCTGCAAGGGACCATGCCCCCGTCCAATGCCTGGTGCTTCATTGATGGCGATTTCCACATACCGTAAGCCGCGTTCGACGCTCTCTAGGAGTGATAGTCCCTGAGCAAGACCGGTTGCGACAGCCGATGATAATGTACAGCCGGTTCCATGAGTGTGACGGGTTTCCACCATCGGATGGTCGAACAGATGTGCCCCGTCTTTGTTGACAAAAATATCTGTAACAACAGTCCCGGGCAGGTGCCCTCCCTTCAACAAGACGGCCTCAGGCCCCATCGACAAAAGCTGCCCTGCCGCCTCTTCCATATCCGCAACGGATGCAATGCTCCGTCCTGTCAGGCTTTCAGCCTCCGGAATATTGGGTGTCAGCAAGGTTGCATGCTTCGAAATGAGGCGCTCGACAATCGCCGTCTGAGCATCATCCGCCAGAAGGGCAGCCCCCCCCTTGGCAATCATGACAGGATCCAGAACGATCGGCGGCAGACTATCGGCAGCATCAAAGAAATCAGCAACAGCATTCACGACTTCCACCCGATGCAGCATACCGATTTTGATAGCATCCAGCCCGATATCATCCAGCACCACCCGGACCTGCTCCACAACAAAACCGGGATCAACGGCTTCAATTGCCGTGACGCCTTCGGTATTCTGAGCTGTAAGGGCTGTAAGGGCTGTTGCCCCGTAACCACCAAGGGCCTGGATGGTTTTGAGATCCGCCTGAATACCGGCTCCCCCACCTGAATCTGATCCGGCGATTGATAAAACACGACCCATCATTGTCTTTTCCTCTCTCTACGATGAGACCTTGCTGACTTCATCAACGATCGCGTCCACGACCTGATGAACAAGGGTCGTATCCTCTCCCTCACCCATCACCCGGATCAACGGTTCCGTCCCGGATTTTCTGATCAGCAGGCGACCGGATGTCCCAAGTTTCTCCTCACCGTCCCGAATGGCATTTTTAACGCTATCTGCCGCTAACGGATCACCGGTTCCGTAGCGGACATTTTTCAGGATCTGCGGATAGGGATCAAAATTGCGGCAAACGTCACTAACCGGTTTCTGCTCATCCACAATAACCGAGAGAACCTGAAGGGCGGCAATCAGTCCGTCACCGGTTGTGGCAAAGTCACTCATGACCATATGACCGGATTGCTCACCGCCGAGATTATAACCATGGGATCGCATATATTCGACAACATACCGGTCCCCGACCGCAGTCCGGATCAGGTTAAGACCTTTACTTTGCAGGAATTTTTCCAATCCCATATTGGACATAACGGTCGCTACCAGGCCGCCACCTTTTAACTGACCACGGTCTGCCCAACTGCTCGCGATAAGCGCCATCAGCTGATCGCCATCTATAATTTGGCCCTTCTCATCGCACATGATCAGGCGGTCA
>DIYE01000091.1 GCA_002428885.1 Alphaproteobacteria bacterium UBA6062 | reverse complement strand
CGACAAGCGCACCCACGATGATCAGCGCGGTATTTTCCAGCGTAAAGCCGATACCCGCTGCTGCCCAGCCTGAATAGGAGTTCAGCATGGACACAACCACCGGCATATCCGCACCGCCGATCGGGATAATGATCAGGAAACCAATCAGGAAGGCAAGCGCCGTCATACCCCAGAAGATAGCCGGATCAAGATCAACGCAGAACCAGATGATCAGACCGACAATAGCCAGACCAATCAGCAGGTTCAGGAAATGCTGCCCCGGGAAGACCACCGGGTTACCGGAAACCAAACCCTGAAGTTTGGTAAAGGCGATCACGGAGCCTGAGAAGGTAATGGCACCAACCACGATACCGATGGCCATTTCGATCCGGCTGAGAACAGTGAGTTCCCCGCTTTCGCCGATAATGCCGTAAGCTTCCGGGTTGTAGAAAGCCGCACCGGCCACCAGAACCGCCGCCAGACCAACCAGGGAATGGAAGGCGGCAACAAGCTGCGGCATGGCCGTCATGGCGATCCGCTGGGCGATAACCGCACCGATGGCACCACCGACAACGATACCGCCGATGATCCATTCATAGGACAGAACGCCCGGATCCAGAATGGTGACCACAACAGCGATCGCCATGCCCAGCATACCCATCACGTTACCGCGGCGGGAGCTTTCCGGTGAAGACAGACCCCGAAGGGCCAGGATGAAGAGAATGGCGGATACCAGATAGGCAAGCGCCGTAAAGTTAGCAGACACTGGCTATCCCCCTATTTCTGTTTTTTCTTGTACATGGCGAGCATCCGCTGGGTCACCAGGAAGCCACCAAAGATATTCACCGATGCCAGGACAATGGCGATAAAGCCGAAGATCTTGGCGATGTCCATCTCCGCAGGTCCTGCGGCGATCAGAGCACCAACGATGATCACAGAGGAAATGGCGTTTGTCACCGCCATCAGGGGGGTATGCAAGGCGGGCGTCACGCTCCACACCACATAATAACCGACGAAAATAGCCAGAACAAAAATGGCCAGCCGGAAAACAGTAGGATCGACCATATCCATGATTAGTTGCCTCCTTCTGTCAAAAGCGGGTGGACGACCTTGCCGTCCCGTGTCAGGCCTGTGCCCTGAATGATCTCGTCTTCCCAATCCATTTCAAGGGACCCGGTTTCGGATGCGATCATCGGCTGCAGGAAATTCAGCAGATTTTTTGCGTAAAGCGAGGACGCGTCACTGGCCAGGCGGCTTGGAACATTCCGATGGCCGACAATCAGCACACCATTGTCTGTTTCAACAACTTCACCCGGTTTGGACTGGGTGACGTTACCGCCGGCTTCAACCGCCAGATCGACAATCACCGAACCCGGCTTCATCACTGCCAGCATTTCATCGCTGATCAGGATAGGGGCTTCACGGCCCGGGATCAGGGCTGTGGTGATAACAATGTCCTGCTTTTTGACATGTTCAAAAACAAGCTCAGCCTGTTTTTTCTTATAGTCATCGGACATTTCCTTGGCGTAACCGCCTTCACCTTCACCGGTTTCTTCACTTTCCACCATGATGAATTTGGCGCCCAGGCTTTCTACCTGCTCTTTGGTTGCTGCGCGTACGTCCGTTGCCGTCACGATCGCGCCCAGACGACGGGCCGTTGCGATAGCCTGCAATCCGGCAACACCAACCCCCATGATAAAGGCTTTTGCCGGAGCGATGGTGCCCGCAGCGGTCATCATCATCGGCATGCCTTTGCCATATACGGCACCGGCATCCAGAACGGCCTTATACCCGGCCAGGTTTGACTGGGAGGACAGAACGTCCATGGACTGCGCCCGGCTGATACGCGGGACAAGTTCCATGGCGTGGGCTTCAATGCCCGCATCCGCATAGGCCTGGACCTGTTCCTTATTCTGCATCGGTGCAAGAACGGAAATCAGGGTTGCTCCCTTTTTCATCAGGGACAGCTCATCAGGGCCGCCTTCAGCGTCGGTCAAGGGGCGTTGAACTTTCAGGATGACATCGGCGTCTTTCAGGGCCGCAGCAGCGTCCCCGGCAATACTGGCACCGGCATCTTTATATTCCTGGTCGGAAAAGGAGCTGGCAAGGCCTGCACCCGTTTCGACAATGACTTCAACTCCCAGACCCACAAACTTTTTGACAGTGTCAGGAGACGCGGCAACGCGCTTTTCATGCGCTCGCAACTCCTTCGGGATAGCGATTTTCATAATCGATCCTTATCTTCGTTATCGTTATTAAAGTGGGTGTGTGCGACGCCCCCGCAAACGTCTCTCGGTATACTGCTCCTCCCGGCGGAGGAAACAGGATCTGTTTACAGCAAGATAATTGCCATCAGAATCAACAGCACGGTCAGACCAATGGTACTGACAGTGAACAGCTTCACAAAAGCAGCGTAAGATGCTTTTTGTGCTTCAATATTCATGCTACCTGGTTCGTACATTTATTCCTCCATACAAGTCTTTTGGTCTCCGCGTTGCAGTGCAATATAGCAAAACCAGCCTCATCGGCAACAGAATGTCGCCGTCTGGCAAAAATTAACCACTTTATATGCATATCCGGCAAGAAGTATTTAATATTACATTAGATAACATTAAATAAATCCTTCTGCGATCTGACGAAGATAAAAAGCTAGTCTTATATGCAGACGCTTGGTCTAATCCGCAACTCAAGAACTATTGATAACCGCAATAAAGCCCAACAAAAGAAGGCCGGAACAAGTATTCCGGCCTTCTTCGGGAGAAAATTCTATCAATCTTACTGTGTACGGGATTTGAGCTGGAATTTCGGCTTGCTCATGCCTTTCTTCGTCAGACTATAGCGTTTGCAATTATCCGCCTCAACGCTTTCCCGGACATCCTTACCCGCATCCACGCAAACCCTGAACATATATTTGCCGGGGGCAAAATTCAGATCCTTGAAGAACTTGATCGTATGACTGTATGTCTTTGACGGACCGATCTTCGGAACACTCATAGCCAGCCTGTTGGCAAAGGCCGGCATGGTGTACCCAGCGAGTTGAGCCGCTGTCGGCTCCGGGCAGCTACCGCCATGCAGAGCGGCGCACTGAACCGTAACAACAGATTTACCGGCTATTGCTTCATCCACATTCTTGACGGTAACAGTGCCGGTTTTCGTATTAAAACCTGGCTGAAGGTTAGGCAACTTGTCATCCGCCATGGCTGCAGCAGAAAGAGACAGAACGGTTGCCAGTGACAGAGCGGAAAGAACTGAGCGTTTCATGATATCCTCAAACATAAGATCCGGTTTAAAGCAAAATAACGTTTCTGCCTTATCTGTCGTCCCAACCGGGAAAAAGGTTCAAAAAGTTCAAATTTTCCCGGCACCGGTTTATACCTGATGACCTTAACGCGCTGTCGAAAGCGCTACATTGCCCTGACTTCCGAGATAAAGCTATCCACCTCGGATCTCAACACATCCGCCTGTTGCGTGAGCTCGGAGGAGGCGGTCAGCACCTCCGACGCCGATTTTCCGGTATTTGCCGAAGCTTCACCAACCTCAGCAATGCTGCTATTAACCTCAGACGTGCCACTGGCTGCAAGCTGGACATTTTTGGCTATTTCATCTGTCGCAGCACCTTGTTCCTCGACAGAGCTGGCGATATTACTGGCCACTTCATTAATCTCGGAAATAGTTTTACCAATATTCTCAATGGCACCAACAGCATCACCGGTCGCTCCTTGCATACCGGTAATCTGCACAGTGATTTCTTCCGTCGCCTTGGCCGTTTGAGTAGCCAGGTTTTTCACCTCACTGGCAACCACGGCAAAGCCCTTACCGGCCTCGCCAGCCCTTGCTGCTTCAATCGTCGCATTCAAGGCAAGCAGGTTCGTCTGATTGGCAATATCAGAAATAAGGCTTACAACCTCACCAATACGATCAGCCGCCTCGGCCAGCCCTTTAATGGTGACGTTGGTAGAATCTGCTTCCTGATCCGCCCGGCGGGCAATTTCCGCTGACTGCAGCACGCGCCGTTTAATTTCCTGAATGGAAGCCGACAGTTCTTCGGTTGCCGCGGATACGGCATTAACATTCGCGCTTGCGCTTTCCGATGCCATCATGACGGCTTCTGACCGCTGTGTGCTCTTTTCAGCAGAGCGGCTCATATTTTCTGCATTGGCATTCATTTGCTGGGAAGCCTGGCTAACCTCTTCGATCACACCACCGACTTTTTGTTCAAACTTATCGGCAATATTACTTAATGCTTCCCGTTTTTCTTCTTCTGCCTGCTTTTCAAGCCTCTGCTTCTCTTCAAGCGCTTTTGCTTCCCGCTCCCGATCTTCACTCAACCGGCGTTCCCGGGCCTCTTCGTCCTGCTTGCGTTTCGTTTCAGCGTCTTCCTGAAGTTTTTCCTTTTCAAGGGCGGCTTCTTTGAAAACGCGAACCGTTTTCGCCATGCTGGCAATCTCATCGCTTCCCCGGGTACTGATATCCACATGCAGATTGCCATTAGACAGTTCCTGCATGGTATCGGAGAGGGTAACCAACCGGCGAACCAGACTGCGACCAACATATAAAACCGAAATCAACAAAGAAGCGATAAGGCTGAAAACAGCAATCCCGCCGAGAAGCGTCTTCCCGTTCGACGCAGACTGAGCGGCTGCATTCCGCTGCTCATTCATTTGCCCTGTGGCTTCTGCAACAAGAGCCTCCATGGCTGCTGTCATCTTACCGGATAGACTGCGGGCTTCGGACAGAAGGGACTGAGCCGCAGCAGATTCTCGTAAATACTGGCGCCTTAACTTGAAAACGCTTTCTTCTCCACCACCAAGCTTCTTAAGGATTGTCAGATGTTCTTCCAGTTTTTTAAAGCCATCCAGGCTGGAAATGGTTTTCTGGGACTTTCCGATTGAAGCATCGGCGGCCGTGTAGCGTTCCTCGAGCGTTCCGATTTTTTCCTCAACCTGCTCATTGGCTGCGGAAGCAAGGAGACCCGCAACATTTCCGGCCTGAGATTTAATTTCCATAGCCGCGATGACCGGACCGACACCGGCCTCGATAAATTCTCCGACAGCCCCTTCCTGGCTGGCGTCGATATCTTCCACACCGAGGATCAGTTCGAAATTCAGGTCGTCAATGATCGGTACGATGGCCAGCTCAATCTGCTTTGCCACTTTCTCCAGCTCGGCATTCGAATGATCCAGTTTCCCTTTAACGGCAAGACTGTTGGAAATATGTTTCCTGATCGCTTCCAGAACAGAGAGGAGTTTCTTCTGATCAGACTTGAAAACCGTCAGATGCTCGGTTTCATGAGTGCTTCTAGCGATGATATCGCTAATGATTTTCACATCCTTCTGCAGCAAGTTCCAGGTTACATCCAACTCTCCCTCACTTTTGGCAGAAACCAGAACCGGTGCCTGCGCAGTCAGACGATTTGCTGCCAGGGACAGCTCCATTGACCCTGTTACTTCCGGAACACTTTCTTCCATGATACTGCCCAGCGCCCCGGAACTTTTATTCAGGACGAACCAGCCAACGACAATGGAGGCGAGTGTCATCATAAAAACGGCCCCGAATGACATCAGCATTCTGTACTTAATGCTGAAAAAGCCGGTTTCCTTCACCATCTGCTTATTTTGGGGATCTTTCTTGATGACGCCTTTAAGAAAACTGTTAATCAATTCCATTGTCCCTAGCCCTACACATGCCACGCAGAATTAAGTCTCCCCGCGAACGGGGAGACTTTTGTTTTTACTTGCTGAGTTTTTCGACAGACTTGAAGCTTCCGTCTTTCTGGATAACCGTCAGGAACACTTCTCCCATTCCCTGGTTATCACCCGGCCCATATTCAAGAACAGCACCGCCGAAGTCGAACTGACCGGTCTGATACACCGCATCCAGAAACGCCTGTCGCGTTAGTTCCTTGCCGGCTTTCTTCAAAGCATCAACCGTCAGTCTTCCGACGATATAACCTTCCAGGCTCACAAAACCGGGTTCGGCTGAACCGTCATAGGCCTTCAGCGCTTTTGTGTATTCCTTGACGATCGGCAGGCTGCTGTCCCAAGGGAAGGGAACGACCTGTGTGACGACGACACCTTCGCCTTCAGCGCCCAGTTCCCGGGAAAGCGCGGAAGAACCAACAAAGGAGATATTTACGAAAACCGAGTCCATTTTAGCTTTACGGGCCAGTTTAATAAAAGCGGCAATCGGCTTATAAGCTCCGACCATCACAACCGCTTCCGGCTTGGCTTTACGAATGGTCAGCAGCGCCTTTTTCACAGCAGTCGTATTGCGCTGATAGGTTCCTTCTGCTGACAGTTTCATGCCACGCTTTTCAAGCGCCGCATTAACACCGGCCAATCCAACACGCCCAAAACCGTCATCCTGGTACAAAATGGCGATATTCTTAAATCCCAGATCTTCTGTCAGATGCTTGATCCAGGCTTCTGTTTCCTGATTATAAGTCGCGCGAATGTTGATGACATTTGCATTTTCTTTTTTCCGGAGGAATCCCGCTCCGGTAAAAGGTCCGACAAAGGGAACTCCTTTTTTTGTCGCGATAGGCTGTGTGGCTTTGGATGTCGGTGTTCCGACGGCACCAATCAGCGCGAACACATTGTCTTCTTCAATAAGCTTGTTTGTATTGCTGATAGCCTGTTCCGGTTCATAGCCGTCATTATAGCTTTTCATTTCGATCTGACGTCCGTGGACACCCCCGGCGTCATTGGCTTCTTTAAAGGCAGCCATCAGCCCCATTTGCATACCAGACCCCAGCGCAGCGGCTGGTCCTTCCAGCGCAGCAGACTGACCCAGTAGAATCTTTCCGGCCTCTACGCCTCTTTCAGCTTGGGCGATATTTCCATGCATCGTTGAAGCAAGGAAACCGAGCGCAATATAGCGAAGTACCTTTTTCATGTTTCTTTCCCTAATCTCATAAAAGGATGCTCAAGCACCCAGGCTTTCACATGCCAACTAACTTTTTAAAATTAGAGAATTAGTTATTAAAAATTATATAATTTAAAAAATTTCTACTATTGTAATATTAAGAACATAAAATATTCATGTAAGAAGAGAATAGTCAGCAACATTGAATTTTCTGACTTATTTAGGTTATTGTTGTTCTATCATACCCTTATAAACCCATTTGAGTTTATTTGAGATGCTACAGCTCAAACACAAGATAGCATCTTCTATTCATGCTTTTTATTCTCCAAAACACCACAATAAACACCAAATAAAAGCTCAAGCAATACAAAATACTCCAAATGAGAGCATTTTCTGTCTGATGCATATTTGCAGGACAGAAGAAGTCGATTAAGTCCCCCTGAAAGGACACGGACAATGACAGCCTGTGTCCTCTCAATTCAGGAATTCCCGAGGTGATTTAACTTCGGGATTTCAAGCTACCTGGCTTGTCTGCTTTGGCGGGCATTTTAATAACACATCGATACTGCGGGACACCTGGCTCTGTCGTAACGACCCCATTATGTTTGTCACATAATCTGATCCACTTGCCGCAACCAAAAGGCTTCCACCAAATGAAACGACAGGTCGAATTAACGTCATGCTGCGTATGGGAGTTTTGACCTCGTTGAATCAATCTGTTGAGGTCGGCAATTGCACGGGCTTCCAATTGGGCGTCCTTGTCCAGATCGCGCTGTGTTTGCGCATAGACAGGTTGAGTGCCGATAGTGATCATAAACACATATATACAAAGTGCTATTTTTTTCGATAACATCGTCGTATCCTTTACATAACCAATGATCAAAAAAGAAGGGTATACCTTCTTTCTATTGGTCGGCCCGCAAAGGAAAAAAGTTCAATATTAAAAGCACTTATGGAATTTTTAGTAGAATTATCCACTCTTTTTCCGTGCCTTTTTACAAAAGAACGAAACCGTACCGCAGTCAGGTAGACAGCAGTACAGTGTCTTAGTATCAAATAACTTGTGAAAAGGATCTAGGGGCCAGGCCTCTATAGATCTTCCAGCTCGTCAATAAAGCCCTCGATGACACCCAGTCCTTTCTGCCAGAAAACCGGGTCCGAAGCATCCAGATTAAACGGTGCCAGAAGCTCTTTATGCCGGAGCGTACCGCCTGCTTTTAACATATCGAAATATTTGGCCTGGAAGCCTTCCTCGGCCTCCTGATATACCGCATACAGGGCATTCACCAGGCAGTCGCCAAAGGCATAAGCGTAGACGTAGAAAGGTGAATGGATGAAATGCGGAATGTAGGTCCAGAAATACTGGTACTCATCATGCAGTCGGATCGCCGGTCCCAGACTTTCAGTCTGCACATCCATCCAGATTTTACCGATCTGATCCGGGGACAGTTCCTCTTTACGTCGGGCAGAGTGAAGCCGAACCTCAAACTCATAAAATGCAATCTGCCGGACAACGGTGTTGATCATATCCTCCACCTTGCCGGCCAGCATCACCCGGCGCTTGACCGGATCCGTAACTTTTTCCAGAAGTGCTCGGAATGTCAGCTGTTCCCCGAACACACTGGCGGTTTCAGCCAATGTCAGCGGCGTATCGGACAGCAAAGCTCCCTGCGGACCGGCCAGCACCTGATGCACCCCGTGCCCCAGTTCATGAGCCAGGGTCATCACATCGCGGATTTTACCCTGATAATTCAGGAGCAGATAGGGATGGGCGCTCGGCACCGTCGGATGAGCAAAAGCACCCGGCGACTTACCCGGGCGCACGGCAGCATCAATCCATGGTTTATCAAAAAACTCCTGCCCCAGATGTGCAAGATCCGGTGAAAAACGGCCATAGGCATCCAGTACGATATCCCGGGCTTCATTCCAGGGGATTACCCGGTCATCGTCTTCTGGCAAAGGCGCGTTGCGATCCCAGTAATCCAGCTTCTCCTGCCCCATCCATTTCGCCTTAAGCTGATAATAGCGATGGGACAGACGCGGATAAGCATCCTGAACCGCCGAGGATAAAGCATCCACCACACCTTCCTCTACCTGGTTCGACAGGTGACGGAGGGTCATGGGAGACGCCGTTTTCCGCCATTCATCCTCGATTGCTTTGTCTTTGGCGAGCGTATTGGTGATCAGGGCAAAGAGCCGGACATTCTCGCCGAAGACCTTACCAAGGCTCTTGGCCGCGGCCTTACGGGTTTCACCATCAGCGCTCGACAGCAGATGCAGAACCTGTTGGGAAGCCATTTCCTCGCCGTTCATCTCAAATTTGAGGCCGGCCATGGTCTCGTCAAACAGACGGACCCAGGCACTCCGCCCGGCGATATCCTTTTCATGCAGCAGGGTTTCTGTCCGGTCATCCAATTGATAGGGCTTCATAGACCGGATATTGGAAAGCCAAGGCTCATATTTCCGGAGACTGTCATCCTTGTAGAAACCGGTAAGCCGCGTCTCGTCAATCCCGTTCAGTTCCAGCGTAAAGAACAGCAGATCCGTCGAGATCCCGTTGACCTTTTCCTGCAAGGTCTGGAAAAATTTGCCAATATCGGGATCAGACATATCGCCGGCATAAACCAGATAAGCATAGGACATGATCCGTCCGAGAGCTTCCTGCAAGTCCTCAAATTCCTGAACAGCCGACAGAAGTCCTGCGCCGTCCAACTCTTCGAGTTTTCCTTTATATTTTTCCGCAAAAGCCTTGGCACTCTCTGCGGAACTGCGAAGATCCTCCTCCAGTTCCGGTCCATCTTTGGAAGGATACAAATCCGTAAGATCCCATTCCGGCAGATTTGACAAGGCTTCTTCAGTCATCAGGTACGAACTCCAATATTGGAATAGTTATAATTCTTAAATGGTATTCAAAACTCAGCTTACAAGGAAATTGGCGCTGGCTGTGGCAATCGGCTTGTTCCGGTCGCTCTGCCAGGCTCTCACCCGCATATTAGCGACCCGCCGTCCCGGTTTCGTAATCACCGCTGCTGCGTAGGAATCCTCGAGCTTGGCGGATCGCAGATACTCAACCGTTATATTGATGATTTTTGGCAGTCGTGTGACGTCCTGCGTCGCCAGCATATGAACCAGCGCCGTACTCTCCAAAAAGGCGCCGACGATGCCGCCATGCAGGGCAGGCAGAACCGGATTACCGACAAAACGCTCATTTCGAGGCAACCGACAAATCAGTTCCTCTCCGGTTTCTTCTAATTCCATTCCCAGATATTGGAAATACGGAATAAGAGTTGAGATAGAAGACCAGTCCCGATCCTCTTTTACTTTCAGAACAGCCGCTTGGAATTCTTCGGCACTCAAATTACTCATGATGTTGCCTTTATTTCTTCTGATGCGACATTAAGCGGCTTTGTCGGGCTGGAGCGTAGCATAAAAGTGCTCACACTATTGGCGACCGGATCATCCGGATCCGTGTGATAGGCCACGGAACGTACAAAGGCGATCTGCTTGGTCATCTTGTAGCAATAGGCGTGCGCCAGAAGATCCTCGCCTGGCGTTGCCGGCTTCAGATAGTCGATCCGGATATCCAGGGTGGCAATGGGAATATATTTCTTCAGCTTCACATAAATGCACATGCCGGACGCGGAATCGATCAGTGTCGTAATGACTCCCCCATGCAAGACGCCGCGCACCGGATCACCGGCAAAGCGTTTGTCATAAGGCAGCATCATGGTTACGCCCTTTTCATCCATGGCATGGACCTTGACGCCGATGTCGCCGCATTGCGGAATTCCCGTATCAATGATCGCCTGGATCTGGCTAATATCAAAACTATCCGACATGGGATCAGCTTTCCTTCACATAAGACCGGTACCAGTCTACAAATTGCGGTATCCCCTGTTCCAGCGAGGTTGTCGGCTCATAACCCACATCCCGCCGCATCGGTTCAATATCCGCATAGGTTTCTTTAACATCCCCCTTCTGCATGGGCTGAAGCTCTGTTTCCGCCGTTACGCCCCACGCGTCCTCCAGCGTCGATACCAGCTTCATCAGTGGCTCTGACCGGTGATTGCCGATATTGTAAACCCGATAAGGGGGATTATCGGCACCACCATCCACCGGAACCGATGCCAGGGTTTTGAGGATACCGTTTACGATATCGTCGATATAGGTGAAATCCCGTCGCATGTCACCGTTATTGAAAATTTTTATGGGCCGCCCTTCCTGCATGGCATCTGAAAACAACCAGTAAGCCATGTCCGGACGTCCCCAGGGGCCGTAAACGGTGAAAAAACGTAAGCCGGTGGTTGGAATACGATACAGGTGACTATAGCAATGCGCCATCAGTTCATTGGACTTCTTGGTCGCCGCATAAAGAGAAACCGGACGATCCACGGACTGTTCCACCGAATAAGGTAATTCCTTATTCCCCCCATAGACGGAGCTGGAACTCGCATAAACGAGATGCTCCAGACCCTCAAGGTTGCGGCAATATTCGAGGATCGTCAGGAAGCCGGTGAGATTCGATTCAGCATAACTGAAGGGATGGGTGATGCTGTAACGAACCCCCGCCTGGGCCGCTAGATGAACAACACTTGTTATCTCTTCATTTTCAAGTGCTTGTTGTAACCCGTCCCGGTCGGAAATATCAATTTTGTGAAAGGTGAATTCTCCATAGGGTTCCAACTCCTTCAAACGAGCCTTCTTGAGGGAGACATCGTAATAGTCATTCAGATTGTCAATCCCGACAACCGCCTCACCCTTTTCCAGGAGAGCTTTCGAGACATGCATGCCGATAAAACCGGCGGCACCGGTCACCAATATTGTCATTTTTATTCAGGGCCCTAACACATTCGAGGAGCGGATATTAACCATAGAAATCCTCTTATCGCACGGAAAAGTCAAAAAATAATTACCGCGAAATTTTCTTTCTAAATGTCAGTACTATTGACCTTTTTTGCTTACCCTGCTATTTTTCATATATTATAAAAAGTAAATTTGCAGGTAGTGGGAGCTGGATATGCAACTTGCCGACGTTACGCTCAACGATAAATACGAGCTCGAAAAGGGCCGGGTTTTTCTCACGGGTATACAGGCATTGGTGCGATTGCCCCTGATGCAGAAGGCGCGCGACCGCGCTGCCGGCCTGAATACGGCAGGCTTTATCTCGGGCTATCGCGGCTCTCCGCTCGGCGGTTATGACCAGGCTCTTTGGAAAATCCGCCCCCAGCTCAAAGACAATGACATTCATTTCGAGCCGGGCATCAATGAGGATCTGGCCGCAACAGCCGTCTGGGGTAGCCAACAGCTCAACATGTATCAGGGCGCCAACTATGATGGCGTGTTCGGTCTCTGGTATGGTAAGGGACCGGGTGTCGACCGAACCGGTGACGTTTT
>DIYE01000186.1 GCA_002428885.1 Alphaproteobacteria bacterium UBA6062 | reverse complement strand
GCCAGGATCAAACTCTCAAGTTTGATTTAAAATTAACGAATTTCCCGTCACAACGTATATACTTCATCCAGGTGCACTAAACACCCAAACGCTGTACTGCAATTACTTACATAACGTACAAAAGAATACACATCACAACAGTCAATACCGTCAACAAACAACAAAACCGCCGCCCGCGTATCCCTTCTCAATAATCAACAATGTAAATCAATAAACAGAACCCCTAAAGAGCCCCGAAAACCAACAAAACCAGTAACCCAGCCCGTCGGCGTGGAGCGGTTTATAAGCCCACAACACCAAATCAGTCAAACCCTTTTTTGAAGTTTTTTTGACAAAAGCCGATTTTTCTATTTTCGCATCTTCGCACACGCACAAAAAAGGTCAGCAAAACTGCCGTTTTTACCATCTCAAATGAACAGGATCCTGCTTGCATTTTTTTCAAATGAGGGGCATGCCGAGAGACTGAAAAGGCGCGCTAAAACCCTTTCAGCGTTACAAAGTCGTCAAAATCGGCCCGTTCGGACGCCAACTTATTGATAACCGCGCTTTCATCTTCATATCCAACGGCCATACCGCAGAACATCATCTCATGCGTTTTCAAATCGAGATGCTTTGAGACGGTTTCCGGCCAACGGGCCCAGGCTTCCTGGGGGCAGGTATGAAGCCCCTTCTCCCGGGCCAGCAGCATGATGGACTGCATGAACATTCCCACATCAGCGTATTGACCGATCTCCATTTGTCGGTCGAGCACAAAGAACATCCCTACAGGCGCGCCGAAGAACTCAAAATTCCTGGCTAGTTGTCTGAGTTTTCCCGGCGTGTCTTCCCGAGGAACACCGATCAGATCATAGAGCTGCTGACCGACAACCCGCCGCCTGGTTCGATAAGGATCTTTCAGATCAGGCGGATAAACATTATATTCCGGTATCTCAAGAGCTCCTTCGAGGAGCTTCTCCTTCACATCCGCGACAAGGGTAGCGAGAGGCTCCCCCGACAAGACATGAACTGTCCAGGGTTGGAGGTTACCACCGGATGGCGCCCGTTTCGAAATTTCAAGAAGATCCCGGATCGTTTCTTCGGAAACCGGCTTATCAGAGAACTGCCGGACCGTTTTCCGGCTGAGCAAAGCATCTGAGACTTTCACTGGGAACTCCCGCTGAATTGAGGATAGAGCCCGACCCGAAGGCCGGGATCCGTATCAGGCTATGGTCGCATGCCCGTTATTCAGAACAACGACATCACGCTCTTTCACCTTACAACGGAAGGAAACATCCGCGCCATCTTTCCAGATTTCAGTGACGATGGTCTCTCCCGGGTAAACAGGGGATGTAAAGCGCAGGCGTAGGGATTTAAATTTATCCGGATTATACCCGCAGGCATCCTTCAGGATAGCATGCCCGGCGGCCCCCAGCGTAGCAAGACCATGCAGGATAGGTGCTTTGAAACCGGCTGCTGTCGCAATACGCGGATCCGCATGCAGCGGATTGAAGTCTCCACTCAGGCGATAAATCAGCGCCGCCTGCGGCAAGGTTGGCAACTCAACGACACTGTCACAGTCCCGCTCGGGCAGGACATGTGGGGCCGGAGCACCTTCCGTCGGACCACCGAAACCGCCGTCCCCGCGCGCAAAGGTGGTCGATGTCAGGGTCGCCAGATGATCACCGCTTGCTTTGTCATAGACTTTCCGGTCGGAATAGATGAGCGCCCCGCGCCCTTCCCCTTTGTCGATGATTTCAGTAATTCGGGTTTCACCAACCACATGCCCGACCGCCGGCAGGGTTTTATGGATTTCAATCCCCTGCTCTCCATGCAGAACCTTCACCCAGTCCACCCCGAATTCCGGGTTTTTCAGGAAAAAGCCGGGATAAGCCATCACAACCGCCATGGTCGGCAGTGCCAACTGATCCTCTTCATAGGTAAAGCGGAGTTGATCGAGATCCAGCGGATCTGCAGAGAGGCCCACCCCAAGGGCATAGAGAATACTGTCCTTGGAGGTATAGTTCTGCTCAACCGGATCAAATTTCCAGTTGATCAGCTTGTCATAATCGATTGCCATAATGTATCCCCAACGCTTAGACCGGATCCCAGCAGAAGACATCACCAGAGCGTTCCAGCGGTACCAGAGAAGATTTGATGGCCGGCCCAACACGAGCAGCTACCGTTTCCGGTGTCCAGCCATCTGAATTATGCAGGTTGCGGATCGGGCGCGGCTGGCTCATCAGGCAGATTTCGTTATTGCGGACAATAAAAATCTGACCGGTCACATCTGCAGCCTGTTCACTGAGCAGGTAAACAGCCATCGGCGCGATTTTCTCCGGTGTCATCTGCTGGATCTTCTTGACCCGTTCCCGCTCGGCATCCGTGCCTTGAGGAATAGTGCCGATCAGGCGAGACCAGGCAAAAGGAGAAATACAGTTGGAGCGTACATTAAAGCGGGACATATCCAGTGCGATGGACCGGGACAGGCCGGCAATACCGAGCTTGGCGGCTGCATAATTGGCCTGGCCGAAGTTACCGATCAAACCGGAGGTCGACGTCATGTGAACAAAGGAACCGCTTTGCTGCTCCCGGAAGTATGGAGCTGCAGCTTTACTGACGTTAAAGCTACCTTTGAGGTGAACGGCAATCACCGCATCAAATTCTTCTTCACTCATTTTGTGGAAGATAACATCCCGCAGGATACCGGCATTATTGACCACACAATCGATACCGCCAAAATTTGAGCGCGCATCTTCAATCATCTGCTCCGCATCTTCGGTGATAGCCACATTACCGAAATTGGCAACAGCTTCCCCGCCAGCATCCGTAATTGTCTTCACCACTTCCATTGCCGGGATCTGATCCCCACCTTCACCGGTTTCCGTCCCGCCAAGATCATTTACAACGACCTTGGCTCCCTGTTCGGCCGCCATGATGGCAATACCACGGCCGACACCGCGCCCAGCGCCAGTGACGACAACAACTTTTCCTTCAAGCATTTTTTCGGACATATCGCTTCCATTTCTTATTTTTAATTGAATACCCGGTCAAAACGGGCTGTTCTGGGCATATCCCATGTCATCATATAGACACAGAAAGAGAGCCTCCGCAAAAGCAAAATAAGGAGCAACTCAAAAAATAGATAGCATGCTTACTATTCTGCGGAAAGAAGCAATAAATCCCTCCCAAAAGGCTCGTCAGAAAGTACTCTTATTTGTTATGAAACTGACTGAATAGAGAATCACGGCTTAATATCCCCGAACCTTGTCAACGGTTTCCGGCAGCTCTCCTGTCGCACGATAGCGGTGAATATTATCAGCCACGATCTTCGCTGCGCTCTCCTGGTCTGTCGGCGCCGAAATATGAGGAAGGACAGTAATGGCCGGGTGGTTCCACAGGGAACTTTCCTTTGGTAGAGGCTCATGCTCAAAAACATCCAGTACCGCGTGCTTCAACGACCCGGCCTCAAGAAGTCGAAGCAAATCTTCCGTCACGACAACAGGTCCCCGGCCGAAGTTGATCAGTCCGGCACCTGAAGGTGTTTTTGACAACATCTCAGCATTCAGCAACCCCATTGTATCGGGAGTCAGCGGTAAGAGGCATACAAGAATATCGGCTTTCTCAACCACTTTTATAAGGCCATCCTGACCAGAATAAACCTCGACATTCTTTAGATCTTTTGGCCGTCTGCTCCAGCCGCAGACTTTAAAGCCTTGGGATAACAGGACATCAGCCGACAGACTGCCGAGCTTTCCAAGTCCCAGAATACCGATCGTCCGGTCTCCCGGTTTCCGATAGGGCAGCTCATTCCAAGCCTTACGGCGCTGTTGATCGGCGTAAGCCGGCATATCCCGGTGCAGATACAACGTCCAGGCCAGAACGGCCTCTGCCATGGTACGTGCCAGTTCCGGATCTACCAACCGAGCAATCTCAAAGGGTCGGTTCCCAAGATCAGTCAGCACCCTTTCCACACCAGCCCAGACGCTCTGGACCCATTTCAAGTTAGGAAGTTTCGCAACATCCGCAGGGTCCGGATTAGCGATAATGGCAATGTCCGCTTGTCGGGCCTGCTCGATGGAAAGCTCTTTAAAATCGACGATCTGTTCATCCGGCATGGATCGGGACAGCCTGTCAATCCAGTCGGAAGCTTCTTGCTCGGATTGCTGACTAACATAAGGAATGACCGATCTCATGATGCAAAAACCCCCTCAAAATCAGCAAAGCCTTTGACTTCAATAGGATTGCCGGACGGATCCCGAAAAAACATGGTCCACTGCTCTCCGGCTTCGCCTTCAAAGCGGACGGAAGGCGGAAGAACAAATTCGACCTCTTTTTCTTCGAGCCTCGCCGCCAGCATCTTCCAGTCATTCAACGGCAGAATGACCCCCAGATGCGGCATAGGCACCATATGGTCTCCCACCTTGCCGGTATTCTCTGTTTTAAACGGCTCTCCGACATGCAGGGAAATCTGGTGACCAAAAAAACTGAAATCCACCCAGCTATCCGTGCTCCTGCCCTCCTCGCATCCGAGATAATCCCGATAAAAGGTCCGGGCGGTCTCAAGGTCGATCACATTATAGGCAAGGTGAAAGAGTGATGTCATGGATGAGGCTCCTCTCCTGTCAGATGGACAGAACTATAGAAGGCTCATCCGACCCGTCAATGCCGGCTCTTTGAATGTTGATCAACCACCCTTTGCAACAAAGGGGCGTAATAAGCAAAATCCGGTGTTTCAACACCGGCGACCTTGCCTTCATCATCCCAGAGACGAACCTGAACGATTTCCTTTCTGTGACGGAGTTGTTCGAAATCCCGGACCTCTTCTGCCGACATTGGTCCACCCTGGAGTTTCAGGGTATGAACGGATGCGTCGGATAGCTTTGCGAAATAGTCAGGGTCGATGGCGCACAGGTACCGCTTGGCGGCCACATGGTATTTGACGCAATCCGTCACCAGGGCGGGAAACCAGGACTGGAGGACAGCCGCTCCCGCCTCGTCATGATAGTTATTGATACCTTTTTCCAGGGAATCTTCCGGAAACTCGCTGGTATAATGACCGATATCGTGCAAAAGGATCGCCGCTACGACTTCGTCAGACGCCCCGGACTGTTCCGCAAGCTGTGCCCCCTGCAACATATGTTCGGACATGGTCACATCTTCCCCAAGATAGGAATCTGCGCCGCGCCGCAAAAAAATATTACCAATAAAATCAACGATCGTGTCAGAAGACAGGTTCTGCTGTTTTGTCATCGCTCAATTCCTCCCTTGCGTCTTCTCAAGGACCGCCAGTTTCGACAGCAGACCATCCCGATCCGCGTAACACCCTTGCAGCCAGCGGCTGCCCGATCCGGAAAAACTGCGCCTCGCATGCAGGATCCTTGTGTTATCGACCAGGAAACATTCCCCCGGCCCCAGGGAAAAACTGACCGCCATGGACGGATCATCAATCAACCCGCTCAGATACCGATAAGCCGCATAGTAATCCTGCATCCTGTCAAACGGAACATCCACGAGCGGCGCACAGGACCGGTTATTAAAACGGATACCGATAACCTCTCCGTCCGGTCCGGTTTCAATCATTGGCCTTTGAGAGTGCAAGCAGACACCGTCCGCGCCTTCATACACAAAACGGGCGTTATATCCGGAAAGAAGATCAAAATAAGTCGGTCGCTCTTCCTTAAGGCGCTCTATCGCACGGAAACCGTCTACAAGGATACTGTCCCCGCCATCCACAGAATTCTCAAGACAGTACAGCAACTGAAGCGTCGGAACCGGATCACGATAAGGATTGTCCGTATGGGCCTGAAGGCCAAGTCCGGTAAAGGCAAGATTAACGGGATTAACTTCCGTGCGCACCTCAAACCACTTGCCGTAATTGGTTTCACGCACAAAGCCGAACAGCCCGATGACATCCAGAAGCGCCTGTGGTTTCTTCGGACCGCCTGTCAGTTTTGCAAAACCATAGGTCCGGATATGGGAAAGCCAGTCCCTCAAAGCTTCCTCCTGGTGGCAAATCTCCGGATACCGGCCTACCGGAATGGTGGCAGAGAGTTCACTATCCCAGGTTTTGCGATCGCTTTGAGCAGGTTTGGTATCGTAACGATTGTCCAACAGCCATGCCGGATCAAAAAAAACGGATTTGTCCTCCGGGCTGAATGTGATGCGAATACCATCGGCATGTAGTTCCACATTCTTCAAAGATACATTTTCAGGTATATCGGAAAGGGTAATCAGCTTCTGACCGTTTTGGGCGGAGCGGGTTTTATCGTCCGGCGCATTATCCCGCAGCCAAACGGCATGAAAGCGAACCCGCTCTCCTTGCGGTGTTACAAGGGCCAGTACCCGCCCCTCTTCCAGAATATCACAGTGATTAAAAACGCCCATGTCTATGGATCCCGGCTCTGCCTTTTGCATCAGGCCTTTATCCATATCAAAACTCTGTCATAATTAGAAACAATAGCATTAATCTCTATGAGGCGATTTTTCTTATGCCAAACCCGGAAACAGGAACCCTTCCTCCCCTTGAATGGATCAGATCCTTTGAAGCGGCCGGCCGGCTGGGTAATTTCACGGCTGCGGCGACGGAGCTTGGGCTTACGCAGGCTTCCGTCAGTCAACATATCCGATTTTTGGAGGATCGGTTGGGAGTGTCTTTGTTCAGGCGCCTGCAAAGAGGTGTAGAACTGTCCGCCGATGGGGAAGCGTATCTTCCTCATATCGAAAATGCGCTTTCCATTATCCGGCGCGGGACATCTGATTTATTCGGTCGTCCCAGCAAACGTCTTTCCATTTCTGCCCCGGCTTCACCGCTCGCTCTCTGGATTGCGCCCCGCCTCAAGCTCTTTAACCGGGCGTTTCCAAATATCGAACTCTCTCTTTCCTCCATCCACCGGGAGGTGGACTATGACCGGGGAGAAACGGATTATCAGGTTCGATACGGGCATGGAAACTGGCAGGACATGGCTGCCATACAGCTTTATCAGGAAAGTCTGGCACCAGCCTGCTCGCCAAAACTCCTGAAAGGCAATCCGGATCTTGACTGGCGGGAATTGCCGGTCCTTTCCGTCAAAGGAGCAAGGGACGGCTGGCAGGAATGGGCGCGAAACAGGGGCACGCCTCTACCAATGGCCCCAAGCCTTCGCTTCGACAGCTTTATGACAGCCCTGGAGGCCGCCCGGTCAGGTGCCGGAATTCTTCTGGCATCGCTCCCCCTTATTCAGCAGGACCTGAAGTCAGGACATATGATCCTGCTAGAAGAAAAGCCGCACATCATGACTCTTGGCACCTGGCTGACATGGAAACAGGACCGCCCCCACAATCAGCTTCATGTCGGCCTCGTCAAATCCTTAAAAAAGAAAAAGGTTCGCTTCTAGCCTGCTTTCGCCAACGATTGTATAGAAGAGGAAGCCACCACTTTTTTGTCATTGGCATAGGCTTCGTGGTTCTTCTCAATATCTTTCAGGCTGTAATAATAATTCACCAGCAGGCCCGCGGACTGCTTCAGGCCATTGACGGAGGTATCACCGAGCCAGTTGATCCTCTCAAGCCTTGCGCCATTGCCGAGGTGAAATCTGGAGACCGGATCCAGCGGTCGTTCCCTTGACTTTTCATTAATCAGATAATGCGCAACCAGTTGCTCGAGAGGCTCTCTCACCTGATCAGTAATCTCCTTTTTGCGATACCAATCCATATCCAGCAGACACTTCTTGACGTCTTTTATACTGTCTTCCGACATGCCGCCAATTGCCCCTTCTGTTCCGGCGAACCATTTCATAAAGCCAGGGATCGGTGACAGGGTCGAGAAATGCTTGAGGTTTGGCAATTCTGCAGATAGTTCCGCCACCACCTGTTTAATCAGGAAGTTGCCGAAACTGATCCCTTTCAGACCATCCTGACAATTGCTGATAGAGTAGAAAATGGCCGTATCCGCCTTGGTTTCACTCAGTCTTTCCTCTTCTTGATCCAGAAGCGGCTGGACAGCGGAGGCTAGTCCTTTCACCAACGCCACTTCCACAAAGATCAATGGCTCATCCGGCAAGGCGGGATGAAAAAAAGCAAAACAGCGTCGATCCTGATCCAGGCGCCGACGCAGATCATCCCAGCCCTGAATTTCGTGAACGGCTTCATATTCGATCAGTTTTTCAAGGATAACAGCCGGTGTGCGCCAGTTGATTTCCTGCACCTCCAGAAAGCCCCGGTTAAACCAACTGGACAGGAGATGCTTGATATCCAGGTCGACATCTTTAAGCTCCGCATGCTCCCGAAGCCTTGCGACCAGGAATTTCCGCATATCAACAATAACCGCTGTACCGCCGGGCGCGAAGTTGATCCGCCGCATCAACTCTTGACGGGGCGCTTCAAGCACTGCAGTCAGTTTTCGACGTGCCTCATCTGTTTTTTGGGACTGATAAGCTTCAACCGCCTCATCCACCAGGTCCGTATCGACACAGATTTCGTTCGCAAGAAAGAACAGGAAATCGAGTTTTTCCTGATCTTCCAGTTCTTTCCAGAGATCCACCACTTCACGGGCCAGCGCCATACCGGACGCTTCTCCCCGCTGAGTGAGCAGATCCCGGCAAACGCCTTCTATGGAATGGCTCCGGGATTTTCCCGCACCCCGGTCGAGAAGATCCCGACCGGCATCAGCGATGGAATTAAAAAGCTGCGATACGAATGTCTGTCTCATTTACCGATTTCCCATAACCTCATTGGGCAGCCAGGTGGCGATTTCCGGAAAGATACACAGAATAATAATACCAACAATCATACAAAGCATGAAAGGAAGCGCCCCTTTCAGAATCGTCGGCAAAGAAATCTCCGGTGCAATGCCATTAATCACATAGAGGTTCAATCCCACCGGTGGTGTGATGAGCCCTATTTCCATATTTATGGTCAGGATCACCGCAAACCAATAGGGATCGAATCCCGCACCGGTAATTATGGGTAATAAAATTGGCGCCGTCATGACAATGACAGCAACCGGCGGTAAAAAGAAACCGGCCACCAGCAGAAACACATTGATCATAAACATCAGAACCCAACGGTTCACATCCAGAGACGCAATATATTCCGCAACAGACTGGGTAACGAACAGACTGGATAGCGTGTAAGCAAACAGTGCCGATGCCCCGATAATCATCAGGATCATGACGCTTTCACGGGTAGAATCACTCAGGATCGCCCAGATTTTCTTCGGCTGAATGATTTTGTATATCACTGCCACCAGTATCAAACAGAACAAAGCACCGACACCGGCAGCTTCAGACGGTGTTGCAACACCACCATAAAGAACAAACAGAATACCGACGATAATGGCTAGGAACGGTAGAACCCTCGGCAGAATTTCGAACTTTTGTCGCCAGGAAAACGCGCCGATTTTTTCACGAAAATCAAACCCGTTTCGCCAGGCAAAATAAATCGACCAGACCATAAACAGACCGGTTAACAAAAGTCCCGGGAACACACCGGCCAGAAACAGACGGCCAATGGATGTTTCAGTGGAGATACCGTAAACGATCATGGTGACGGATGGCGGGATCAGGATACCCAGTGTTCCGCCTGCTGCAATGGAGCCGGTTGCCAGGCCGTCCGGGTATCCCCTTTTCTGCATTTCGGGAATACCCATTTTGCCGATCGCGGCACATGTCGCCGGGGAGGATCCGCTAAGGGCGGCAAAAACAGAACAGGCACCGATATTGGAGATGATAAGGCCTCCCGGCACCCGAGTGAGCCAGCGATCCAGGGCTTCGAACAGATCTTTACCTGCGGGTGAGGAAGCAACCGCCGCCCCCATCACAATAAACATGGGAATGGAAACCAGGGAAAACTCACCGATACCGGCGAAGAAGGTTTCCGCGACAACCGAAAGACTGTCCAACCCCTCAAAAGCGATCAGGAAAATCAGGGACACAAGGCCGAGACCAAAGGCGACAGGCATGCCGGTCGCCAACAGAATAATCACCAGGATAGCGGCGAGAATACCGATTGTAAGCGGTTCCATCAGCGTCCCTCCCCATTGGCGTCAAGATCGAAGGCCGTGCCAAGAATTTCTGCAACATATTGCAGACAAAGAAGTCCCATTCCCAGCACCATCGGTAAATAGGTAATCCACAAAGGCAGTTCCCAGACAGTATCTGTTACCCAACCTCCTTCATATGATTCCGCAAATAATTCCCAGGATTGCCAGGCCAGAATGACACAGAAGACAGAAGCAAGAAGGGAAGCGACAATCGCCATCGCTTTTCGGGCGCTACCGGTCAGGTAATGCGGTAGAAGGTCAACATTCACATGTCCTTTGATAAACAGGACATAAGGGCTGCCGACGAAGGTCGCGGCGACGATGGAATAAGTAACAAACTCGGTCTGCCATACTGTTGATGCATTAAGGAAATAACGCATCACAACCATCTGACAAACAACGATAATAGCCAAAGCCACCAGAACAGCCGCCACGACACCGAACAGCCGGGACAGCAGCTGGATAAGGGAAATAACCGAAGTCATCGAGACCTCTTTATAAGAACATCACATAAAGAAAAGCTCCCGGCCTGATCGGATCAGGACCGGAAGCTTCAGACAGGTTTTATTTAACGGCAAGGGCTTTCTGGATCAGCGCATCACCGCCCTTCACTTTCTCGGCAAAGGTTTTATAGGAAGTTTTATTGGCAATTTCCCGCCAGGCCTGTGCTTGCTCCGATGACATCTCAACAACCTTAACACCGGCGTCCTTATAGGCCTTCACCAGCTTGTCATCGAGACCTTTGGCAGCACCGAAGAAGAAATCTTCAGCTTTCTGACCGGCTGCCATCAGGGCTGCCTGCTGTTCTTTATTAAGCTTGTTATAGCTCTTCTTGGACATCAGAAGCGGCTCATACATAAACCACAATGCATTGGCTCCCGGCGCGGTCAGACACTTGGCTTGCTCATAAATACGGTAAGAAACGAAGCTGCCGGAGCTTGTATTGGCCGCATCCAGAACACCGGTCTGCAGTGCGTTATAAATTTCTGAACTCGGCATGGAGGCGATGGAGGCTCCTGCTCCAACCAGCATCTGTTCGAAAGCCTTACCAGCCGCACGGGTTACCTGGCCTTTCATTGTTTCCGGGCCAAGGATACAGTTCTTTTTGGAGGCAAAACCGCCGGCAAGCCAGGCATCTGCCAAAACAACAACACCGGCATCATCAATGATCTTCTTGATGTCTTCCATAAAGGCAGAGTCATTCAGTCGCTTGGCGTGGTCATGATTTTTAACGAGACCCGGCATCAGGGTTGAGTCAAATTCCGGATGACGACCGGCAGCGTAGGCAAGCGGGAAGGCGGAAATATCGAGCTGCCCCTTGACCATGGCCCCCCATTGTTCCTTTGGCTTATACAGACTTTTACCGGGATAAACCTTAACATCGATGCCCACATTGGCTTTTCCGACTTCCCGGGCAATGATCTGCACCATTTCATCACGGACATCCCCTTTTCCGCCCGGCCACTGATGAGACGCTTTCAGCGTTTTGGCATCAGCCAGTCCGGCTGTCATGGCCGTTGCGGCGACAGAAAACGCAAGTGTGGAACCCAGAAGCATTTTTTTCATCATTTCTCTCCCTGTTGATCGGCCAGATAGAGCATCTGGCTCATTGTTTACGCGCCCTTCCGCGTATATACCTGAGGCGGTATTTAAGCAGATTGTATGGTAGAAAATTATTCTTGTATACAAGAATTTCTTTTATGCACACACAAGAGATGATAAGGTATTCAAATCAATTATCGGAGGAGATTTTGGGATCATCGCGCGCCAGTGAACTTGTGCCTGTTCTGGAACAGGAAATTGTAACCGGGGCTCTCAAACCCGGCACCCGGCTTGATGAAACCCTTCTTGCCGAACGGTTTGGCGTCTCCAGAACACCGATCCGCGAAGCCCTGACCCGACTGGCGGCGGCTGGCCTGGTGGAGATCCGCCCCCGGCGCGGTGCCATCGTCGCAACCATCACCATCAGGGATCTCATGAATATGTTTGAGGTCATGGCCAATCTTGAAGGTGTGTGTGCCCGCCTCGCGGCAAGACGCATAACACCTGAGGAAAAGGAAGAACTGATTGCCGTACAGGAAGCCTGTGCAGCTCTTTCTGAAACCGACAGGTTTGATGACTATTATCAACTGAACGTGGTCCTTCACAATCTGATCTACAAAGCCAGTCATAATCACTATCTGGAGAAACAGACCCGGGATTTACGGGCGCGCCTGGCGCCTCATCGCCGATTGCAGGTTCGCATTCCAGGCCGTATAAAAACCTCCTCTGATGAACATGGGGGCTTGGTTGCCGCCATACTGGCAGGCGATGCGGATCTGGCCGAAAAACTGACCCGGGATCACGTCACCATTCAAGGGGAACGCTTTACCGATTTCCTGTCAACTCTGCCCCCGCACTACGTCCAGGCATCCGCCTGATTTGAAAATAACCGTGAGAAACATGAATAATAACAATCTATACAGCCTGTTCGAACATCACTTTCCGACAGATAAATCCGCCACAGCCTTTGAACTGCCGGACGGCCGGACCTATTCTTTTCAGGATGTTCTGGACCTAAGCGGACGGCTTGCCAATCTGCTCGGCCAGTCAGGCGCAGAACCGGGTGACAGGGTCGCGGTTCAGGTCGGAAAAACCGTTGAAGCCGTTATTCTCTACCTTGCCTGCCTGAGATCCGGCCTCGTTTATCTGCCGCTTAATACCGCTTACAAAACGGCGGAGGTGGACTATTTTCTGTCAGATGCCGAACCGGCAATCCTGGTCTGCGATCCGGCTTCCGCAAAAGACCTAAAGATACTCGCCGACAAAACCGGCGTAAAAACCGTCTTTACGCTGGATGCTGAAGGACAGGGCAGTCTTATATCGCAAGCGGCCTCTCATTCCATAGAATACGCTACTACCCAAAGAGCCGGAGATGACTTGGCCGCCATTCTCTATACATCGGGTACAACAGGCCGTTCAAAAGGCGCCATGCTGACTCACGACAATCTGGCCAGCAACGCACAGACTCTCTCAAAATACTGGGCTTTCCGGGCGGATGATGTCCTTCTGCATGCCTTGCCGATCTTCCACGTACATGGCTTGTTCGTCGCCCTGCATTGTGCCTTCCTGAACGGCAACAAGGTTATCTTTCTGTCTAAATTCGATGCAGATCAGGTGACCGCGAAGCTTCCATCAGCAACCGTCTTTATGGGCGTTCCCACCTTCTATGTCCGGCTTCTTGGTAACGAAACTTTCGGGCGAGACACTTGCCGGAATATGCGCCTGTTTACGGCGGGATCTGCGCCGCTTCTGGAAGATACCTTCAATGAATTTACCGATCGCACCGGCCATACCATCCTGGAACGCTACGGCATGTCAGAAGCAGGCATGATCACCTCCAATCCCTATGACGGACAACGGATCGCCGGTTCTGTTGGGTTACCCCTGGATAATGATGTTCGGATTGTTGATGACAATGGCGACGTGGTTGCTGACGGTGACATCGGTATTCTGGAGATCAAGGGCCCCAATGTCTTTAAAGGCTACTGGCAAATGCCGGAAAAAACGGCTGCAGAATTTCGAACCGACGGCTATTTCATTACCGGCGATATGGTCCGGAAAGACGAGAACGGCTACTATAGGATTGTCGGTCGGTCAAAGGACCTGATTATTTCCGGCGGCTATAACGTCTATCCAAAGGAAATTGAGAGTTATCTCGACGAAATGCCGGGTGTTCTTGAAAGTGCCGTTGTCGGCCGCCCTCATCCGGACTTTGGGGAAGCTGTAATCGCCTTTATCGTCAAGGACGGTAGCATTGATATCGATGAGGAAAGCGTCACCGCTTTCGTGAAAGATAAGCTCGCAAACTTTAAAGTCCCCAAACAGGTCTTTATTCTGAATGAACTTCCCCGCAATACTATGGGCAAAGTTCAGAAAAATGAGTTGCGTAACATGGCTGCCGCTTAAGAGTGACGGACCCGCTTCAGCAGGGAGCCGACAATCCAGCGGTGAAACGGGGCGATGGCAAACATATAGACATCGCCCAACCGCTCCTTGGTCTTTACAACAGAGGTAAAATAGACCTTCCGCCCCTCTCCCTGCTCAAGGATGAGCAGAGAAAAAGAGGCATCCAAATGCCGGTCATCCGTTGAGACGACCACTTCATTCTCCGAGAGATGGGTGATTTTAAAAAAGTCGATAAAATCACCAACGACATAATCCTCAGGTAACTTTCCCTTCACTATTCCTTCCGATGTGGATCTGAGGCCAAACACAGAGACAACACGATTTCGGATCGCCATCAGCAGGCGAACCCATAACGGCATGAGATCCGTAATTTTCAGAAACAGAGCAACTGGTCCGACATCCGTACCGGGCGCCAATGGCTCACAAAAGCAATCCTGATACGTTCCCTGCCGGTATTCCTCTGCCAGCAGGCATTGATCCGGTACCATCTCGATCCTGGGCATCCACCTCTCCTACCCTGAGTGATATGGCTCAGTATAAACCAACATCCCTTTCAATACCTGCGTCATAACGTCTTCTATGATTATTCTTGAAATTTTTGATAATTAGTTGCATATACATCAAATACAGATACAGGAATTAGAAGATGGACGCAAAAGATCAGGCCCTTAATGTCGCCAGAAACTGTTTCGCCGTCAGGCTGAGAAAACTCAATCGTGTTGTCAGTCGCCATTATGATGAGTGTTTCCGCCCCTTTGGCCTGACAGTCGCCCAGTTTAATCTGCTTGTCGCCATCGCGGCCCGCGAAGGCACGACGCCTTCAGAGCTGGTGGCTTCCCTATCCCTTGAAAAATCGACCGTCAGCCGGAATGTGGAAAAAATGCAAGGCAAGGGCTGGGTTACGATTGGTGCCGGAGAAGACAAAAGAACGCAGACAATCCAACTGACAAAAGCCGGGGAAGCGTTACTCGAAGAGGCCCTTCCCGCCTGGAAGGAAGCCCAGAAGAAAACGGAAAAGGCTGTCGGAAATGTCTCCCTTCTTTTGAAGGAAATTTCCCTCACCTAAAAATTTACACCAATAGTTGCATATACATCTAAATGGAGCTGGAGATGAATGAACTGCTTGAACTATCAAAACAGAAAGAACTGGACCCTGACTGGCTCAGGCAGCTTTGTCTGGATGCCGGCGCTGATGATGTGGGGTTTGTTGAGTTGTCACGCCCGGGTCTGGATGACCAGAGACAGGATATTTTAAGCGCTTTCTCTTCAACCCGGTCTCTTATCTCCTTCGTCATCCGTATGAGCCGGCAGAATATACGAACGCCGAAACGCTCTGCCGCCAATGTGGAATTTCATGCGACCGGCGATGATATCAATCACACGGCCCGGAGGATCATGAAAAAGCTGGAAGAACATGGGATTTCAGCCATGAACCCTGCCATGGGCTTTCCCATGGAAATGGATGATTTTCCAGGGAAAACCTGGATCATCGGTCACAAACCGGTCGCTATCGAAGCCGGGCTTGGCCAGATGGGCATTCACCGGAATATCATTCATCCGAAATTTGGAAACTTTGTCCTTCTCGGCACCATTCTGATAGATGCCGATATCAAAGGATATGCGAAATCAATAGATTTCAATCCCTGTATGGAATGCAAGTTATGTGTCGCCGCCTGCCCTGTCGGCGCCATCGGCCCGGACGGTCATTTTGATTTTGCCGCCTGCTACAATCACAATTACTACGAATTTATGGGCGGCTTTACGGCCTTTACGGAGCAAATCGCGGATGCCAAAGACGCCAAGGATCTGCGGACAAAAGTTTCGGACAGCGAGAGCGCATCCTGGTGGCAGAGCCTGTCCTTCGGTGCCAATTATAAGGCGGCTTACTGCCTGGCCGTCTGTCCGGCTGGCGAGGATGTTATCTCCCCTTACCTGGAGAGTAAATCAACCTTCAAGAAGCAGGTTCTAAAACCGCTGGTGGATAAGGTAGAGAAAGTCTATGTGGTCCCCGGCACAGATGCCCATGCTCACGTAAAAAAGCGCTTCAAGCACAAATCCCCACGCCTGATGAAGTCGCATCTACGCCCGACATCCGTTGCCGGTTTTCTGAGATCCATGCCACTGGTTTTCAACCGCCATAAATCCAAAGGCATGGACCTGACTTATCATTTTAATTTCAGCGGTTCGGAACCGTTGCAGGCAACCGTTACCATCCGTGACAAACACGTTGTTGTCTCCGACGGATTGTCAGGCAAGGCCGATTTCACGATGCAGGCAGACAGTGACGCCTGGCTGAGCTTCCTTAGAAAGGACAAAAGCCTGGCTGTTTTGTTACTGACCAGAAAATTGCGCCCGAAAGGGCCTATTGTCCATCTCAAAGCCTTCAGCCGTTGCTTTCGCTAACGGATCAGGCTTCCTGACGTTTCAAATAAGCATTTACCTTGGCGCGATTGCCGCAGGTTGACATGGAACACCAGCGGCGGCGGCCATTGCGAGACTGATTGATAAAATACAGATCACATGTCTCGCTGGCGCACTGGCGGATCTTACCCAGTTGATCGGAGACCATAAATTCGGCAATATCCTTGAAGATCGGGTATAGAAGCTGCTCCGGTCCCTGATCGGACAGTCGAGTATTCAACTCTAATCCATCGTCCGCGGCTTCAATACACAGATGGGTTTTAAATCCTTCAAGATGCTCGTTCAATTCAGCAACAAAAGTCGGATCGACGGGCCAGCCGCTGGCCGCTTGCCCAAGAACAGCCAGGAAACGGGCTCGCACGCTCCGCAGCAGTTCCATGGTCTTGGCACAACGTTCCGGATTCTGGAACAGATACATGTGGTAGCTGGACGCTTCCTCCTCATGGAGGTGGCCCATGGATTTCAGGAAAGAAAGTAACTCTTCCAGTTTTTCCAGCCCCTCGCCATCTTTACCGAACCGCCGAGAGGAATTGGCAAAATCAATGGCGGTTCGTCCGCCTACCGTATAAAATCCTTCAGCATTAACAACTCCGGCTTTAGCGAGAGCATTCAACTTGGCCACTTTTTTCTCCGTCCTCGAGCTCATGATTTCCGGCGTTTTCCTCATGCCGGTCGCGATTCATCTGGCGCAATCTGCAACAAATATGACGCTACGACTACAGGAAATTTTAACCATATTCTGTCAAAAATCAACAAAACCGGTTAATTAAAAATAAAAGGTTATATTACGCTTAGTGTGACCTTGATTTGTGGCAAAAATAAGCCAACACAACATATTGAAAAACATAGATAAATAAAAAACCCCCGATCTGAAGGATCGAGGGTTTATGTCACATTTTTTACGGTAGCGTTACTCTTTTGGCTCCCAATATTTCATGGACTCGAGCTTCATCTGGCGCTTTTCATCACCGGATGCTTTCCATTTATAGCCAAAAGCAGCACCTTCCCAGGATCCATACATGGGATTGGCAATGGTAATCCATTTACTGCTCCAGTTATCTTTATACTTGGACAGGATGGCATCCCGATCGGCAAGTGACGCGCCTTTGGCATCAACAAAATCACCCAGATTATCACCGAGTAGCAGCAGCACACGATAATCCTTGGCGACGTGCGCCCGGCGAGTACTTTTGGCGGAACCCCACCCTTCTTGCTCATTCCGAAGGAGAACCGTATCCATCTTCTCATTTATATAATAGCCGAGATCCTTGAGGTTCTTCCGGGTTCCGGCTTCACCAGGGGCTTTCCTGTTAGAAACGTAGAAAATTTCAACGCCTTTGGACCGGGCATAGTCAATAAACTCCTTGGAACCCGGAATAGGTTTGGAGATCGCCTCATCCACATAAGGCATCCAGGTTTTGGAGCTATAGCTTTTCTTCGCTTTGATCAGCCAGGCTTCATATTCGGAATTATCGAGAACCGTTTCATCAACATCCAGAATAACCGCAGGCGGCTTGCCCTGATAGTCGCCTCCCTGCTCCAATGCTGCTGTCCAGCTCTTATCTGCGAGAGCCCGATCCAGCATCACTTCAGCCAGCTTATATGCCGCCATCGCTGAAGCATTAAATTCTACTGACGTCTGGGTCCAGAGCGTTGCATTCAGCAAATCATTTTCTGCGACCTTGTGACCGTCTGCCTGAGCCATTCCGGCAACTGACATAGCTGCCAGTGCGGCGACAACACCACGCACATATCTACCCTTAGTCATATTCATATCTCCCCGAATATCTTCTAACATCGACGGATCAGGAATGTGAGTTCCTCTTCCCGATACCGCCAGAGTTATTTCGTCAGAAACCGTTGGGATATACAACCCCTAAATTCATCTGTCTTCACAGGGTTGGAAAACCGGGAGTTCTTACAGGAACCATACCAAGGCAAAAATAAACAAGGCGATAAAAATCGTTTCGGAAACCACGAGGATAACAATGGGCCAACCAACACTGGCGATTTCCTTCAGGGAAGTTTTCATGCCAAGGCCGGCAATGGCTGTGACAAGGCAGGCCCTGGAGAGGTCCGTCAGACTTTCTGTGGCAATTTTCGGTACCCAGTTCATGCTGTTGAAAACAACAAATAAAACAAATGCAATGAGGAACCAGGGGGGCAGCAGATCAGCCCCTGACATCTCACTTCCTGTCTTGTTTTTACGGGCAAATATCAGACTGAAAATCAGCACAACCGGAACCAGCATGGTGACCCGCAGCAATTTTACCACGGTGCTGATATCGCCGGTTTCATCGGAAATGCTGTACCCCGCTCCGACAACCTGTGCAACATCATGAATGGTTCCGCCCAGGAAAATACCGGCATCAAGATCCGAAAAACCCGCTTGCTGTGTAATCAATGGATAAACGACCATCGCCACGGTACTCAGCGTCGTTACGGCAACGACCGTTACAATAGTGTTTTTCTCGGAATGTTCGTTTTTCGGCATAACAGCGGACAATGCCAGTGCTGCAGATGCCCCGCAAATAGCAACCGCACCGCCGGACAGAAGCCCCTGAGAGCGTTTTAATCCCATCAGTTGGGCGGCAATCCAGCCAAACAGGATAGTCGCGGCAATGGCGAGGATAACGCCAATGACCGTTACTTCTCCAAGCCCCGCAATCTGATCAAAGGTTATCCTGACACCCAGCAGAGCCACCCCTATCCTTAAGATGGTTTTTGACGCGATTTCAATCCCCTTCGCACAAACACCTTCTTCCGACAGGAAGTGAAAAGCCATGCCAAGCAGCAAGGCAAACAGCATCACGGGACCACCATAGTTGGTGCTGAGAAAGGAGGACGCCATGGCGATGGTTACGCAGGCCAGGATTCCCGGAAACCCCTCCCTGATCCAATTCACCGCTTTCTCCATCTCTGCCCCCTTATATCCGAAATGACTGTTTCGTCTTTCCGGCAAACGATCTATAAGAACGTTTGTATTATTACAATTTCATCGGTCTTAACATAGGGCCGTATGACCGGCAATTTTTTTGCTCTCTCATCTAGGCCGCTCTCTGCACCAGAAACGCGCTATTTATGAGTATACGGCCTAAACTGGTCCATCATTTCAGATGAAACTGGCCTGTAAACCAGTTCATTTATAGGTATACGGGCTAATATTTTTTCTCCTAATGCGATTGCTGTTTGAACATCCCGAGGAGAAAGACTAATATTAGGCCAGATAACATAATGCGAATTACAATCCTAATTTTTGAAATTCGCACCCGGTATAGCAGGTATTGTAGGCATGACGGTTGCCAGAAGGCTCATACTCTCGATCGTCGGATTTAGTTTTATCGTGACTCTCTTGAGTACGGGTATTCAACTTTATATTGATTATCAGGACAATCTCAGCCGTATCCAAGATGATTTTGACGACATTAAGGAAACGCGCCTTCCCAACCTGACGCATAACGTCTGGGTGCTGGATGAAGAACAGATCCTTCTTCATCTGGAAAGCCTCGTAAATACGGCCAATATCGAATTTGTCTCTATCTCCGACAATGGTGAAGCCCGCTGGGTTTCCGGTGTCGTCCGATCAGAAAAAACGCTTGAAGCATCCTTTCCACTGACTCTCGAAAATAACGGTCACCTGTTTAGGCTGGGAACGCTCAAGGTCGTTGCAGGCCTCAATACTGTTTTTACCAACCTGCAGGAAAAGGCGGTTGTCATTCTGGCCAGCAATGCCGTTGTGATCTTCCTTATCGCGGGATTCTTCCTGTTTGTGTTCCAATACCAGATTTCCCGCCATCTTTTGACATTGTCCAACTTTGCACGAAATGTGAAATTTGAAAGTAACCAGTCGGCCCTGGAGCTCACTCGGAACAACAATCCGGAAAACCCGGATGAGCTGGACGACGTTGTCTCCGCACTTAATTTCATGCAGCAGAATATTGAGACATCCTTCCTGGCCCTAAGGGAGAGTGAACAATATAATCGGATGCTGTTTGAACAGTCTCCGATTGGTCTCGCCCTCAATCATGTTGACGGTCAGTATGTGGACGTTAATCCGGCGTATGCGAGGATCCTTGGCTACCCGGCAGATGAACTTGCAAGCATGACGTTCTGGGACATCACACCGGAAGACCAGCATGAGCAGGAAATCGTCCAGATGAGACTGCTCAAGGAAAAAAGCCCGACCCAACCCTTCGAGAAAGAGATTATCCATAAGAACGGTGACAGGATTCCTGTCCAGGTTTCCTATCATTTCCTGGAAAGGGAGGGACAGCAGTTCGTCGGGACCAGCATGGAAGATATCTCTGACCGCAAAGCATCCGAGCTGGCGCTTGCCAAAAGTGAGGAACAGCTTCGTCAGTCCGAGAAAATGAGAGCTGTCGGCGAACTGACCGGAGGCGTCGCACATGATTTTAATAATCTGCTGGCCGTTGTGCTGGGAAATGCCGAACTCATTGAAGAAAAACTGCCTGAAGATGCGCCGGAACAGGCTCAGTTACAAACATTGATGGGGGCAGCAACGCGCGGCGCGGAACTGACCCGTCGCCTCCTCGCCTTCTCGCGCAAGCAAATGCTCAATCCCGCGGTCACTGATGTGACGGCACTGGTCGACAATATGGCTGATATGCTGAAGAGAGTCCTGGGCGAAACCATAGAGGTGAAAACCCACTATGAGAATAACCTCTGGCCTTGCCGCATCGATCAGGGCCAATTGGAGAATGCCATTCTCAATCTGGCTATTAATTCTCGAGACTCCCTGCAGATTTCAAAATCCATTTCGGGAAAACTGCTGATCGAGATTTCCAATGTGATTGTAGACGACGATGCCCTTGAGAGGCAAAGCGAGGTTGCTCCCGGGAAATACGTCATGTTAGCTGTTTCCGACAACGGTCAGGGCATGTCTCCGGAAATTCTCGACCGTGTCTTCGAGCCATTCTTCACGACCAAACCGGTCGGAGAAGGAACCGGGCTTGGTCTCAGTATGATTTATGGTTTTGTCAAACAATCCGGTGGACATGTAACAATCTATAGCGAGGAAGGTGTTGGCACCAGTGTCAAACTCTTCCTGCCTAAGGCAACAGACACCGACCCTGAAAAGGTAATAGAAATGGATGAACAACAGGCAAAAACAGGCAATGAAACCATCCTCGTTCTGGAAGATGATCCGGACGTCAGGGAATTAACGGTGCTGCAGCTTAAAAGCCTCGGATATAACGTTGTTCAGGCTCATGATGGTCAATCCGCTCTGGACGTGATCAATGAAGAGGAAAAGATTGACCTCCTTCTGTCTGACGTGGTCCTTCCGGGCGGCCTGCGAGGACCAGAAGTGGCTAAAAAGGCACGAGAAACCAAACCGGAGCTGAGCGTTCTATTTATGTCAGGCTACACTCAAAATGCACTGGATTCCCACCCGGAACTTGGAGAAGCCTCCCTGCTCCTCAACAAGCCTTTCCGCAAGAAAGAACTGGCTGAAAAAATCAGGGAAGCCATTGATTACTGACGGATAACCTACCAATCCTCTGACACAAGGGGTTTTAGACATTCTGCTGCCAAAAGGACCTCTTCCAGAGGCTGCCGGTTCTCAATAGCAGAAAACCGGTTCTTTAAGGCCTGAAGGGAACGTCCGGTATATTTCATGGTATCCTGGGTAAATTCAGATCCCTTAAGTGTCGCCGTAAAGGTCGGCCTCTCTTCTTTTAGCGCCCGTGCATTGGCCAAAGCCCAAGGGAAATAAAGCCCCGCTACCTGGGACAACAGAAGCGGTAGCAATGTCCCGGAAACTTCCTCCCAGCTCTGCCACTCTCCGTCCGCGTCCGGTTCCAGCATCCGGTCAATCCAGGCTGCTATATTCGGCTTCTCTTCGATCATGATCGCCGTCGTCGGCTGCTGAGTGCATCCATATAACTGGCAGAACAAACCAAAATCACCGAGTGACGGACGTCCTCCAAACAAATAAGACCGGCTTTGTAAATGCCTATTCAGAAGGTCCAGATAATCGTCAAATGTGCGTTCAATCAGATCCTTATTTTGCTCCGATGACCCAACGAAGCTGAGGCGCGGCACCATCCTTTCGCGAAACTGAGCGGCAAAGGCTTCCTTCTCTTTGTCACTAGCGCTCGGCATCAATCCTGCTGCAACGCCTTTTGAGACAGCCAGCTGATCCGCTTCCCGCCACCAACGATAATGAAACATGGGTTTATTCCCCCACTCATCCCCATATTCCTCAAGCAGTGCTGATACAAAGGCGGTCTCTGGACTGTCAGGAGTGATCGGTGTCGCCGGAAACAACGACTCCATTTTCTCCAGGATCGGTGTGCTGTCCTGCAAAGCTGTGCCATCCGGACACAGGACCAGCGGGATCAGTGGAAGTTTGGCATGAGCTTGAAAATCCGCATAATTTTCCTGTGTTCTGGGACGCCATTCGTGAGGTACCCCCTTATAACGGAAGTAGGATCTCACTTTCACGGAGAAGGGAGAATATTCCGATCCGTAAATCACATATTGATCATCTGCCATCTTTAAACCCCGCTTTTTTGTTCTTTGTTTTTGTTCTTTGCCCCACAACCTATCATGGATAAGCTCATCGTCTCCAAAAAAGATGTCGACCCCAGGCGCATCTGATATAACGCTAGGGTTAGAACCTTTAAAACCGGGAACCAGATGAATGACCGTATCCTCTTTTTTTTCAGCGACCTATTCCGAAGCGCGGGATAAATTCCTAAAAGCCTGTGCCGACCGCTCCCTGGCGGTCAAAAGTCACCTTAATGACCGCGCAAAAGGAGCTGAGGGAGAAGATCTTTTTATGGATGTAAGCCGCATCGGCCCTGAAAATGCCTCCAAGATCCTGATCCTGAGTTCCGGCACTCACGGCGGAGAAGGTTTTTGCGGCTCCGGTATCCAGGTTGGATTGTTACAGGAAGGCTTTCTAAAAGGCCTGCCCGACGATACGGCCGTTATCCTGATCCATGCCATTAATCCTTATGGCTTTTCTCATGTGCGTCGGGTCAATGAAGACAATATTGATCTAAACCGTAACTTCCGAGACTATTCGAAATCTCTGCCGGACAACAAGCCTTACCGCGAGGTCCACGATATGATCGTCCCTACGGACTGGGACGGCCCTGCCCGTGAAGCCGCCGACCAGGCCATTCAGGCTTATATCGCCGACAAAGATCTGTTTACTTTCCAGGCGGCCGTCACCGGTGGTCAGCATGTGGAACCCGGAGGTCTTTTCTATGGTGGCCAAGCGCCTTCCTGGAGCAATGAAACTCTTCGCGCCGTGGTTAAAGAACATGCGGCAGCGGCGAAGCACCTGGCTTTTATCGATTTTCACACCGGTCTGGGGCCTAACGGATATGGCGAATTGATTTATGTCGGGGATCCCGCCGGTATTGATCGAGCCAAAGACTGGTATGACAATGAGATCACATCACCCGCAGACGGTTCATCAACATCGGCCATCGTAGAAGGCACCATTGACGGCGGTGTTTGTGAAATGGCACCGGGCGCCGTTCATACCTGCATAGCCCTGGAATATGGTACCCTGCCGGTTATGGATGTCCTGAATGCTCTCAGGGCCGATAACTGGCTGTATATCTATGGAGATATCCAAAGCGACCTTGGCCGCCAGATCAAAAAGCAGGTTCGTGATGCCTTCTACTGCGACAACGACGAATGGAAAGGCAAAATCTGGGAACGAGGCCATACCGTTGTCAGCAAAGCCCTTGCGGGTTTGGACCGGTCCTAAAGCCGGGAAAAGAAATAAGCACAAAAAAAGGGGCCACAGGCCCCTTTTTTATTATCAAAACTATTCAGTCTTCTTCCACTTCAAGGCCACGATGGGACAGTTTGTCCAACTTAGGCATCAGGGATAGAAGTTCTTTGGAATATGGCGCTTGTGGATCCTTGAAAAGGTTTTCCGTCTCGGCAACCTCCACCAACTGGCCCATTTTCATAACACCGACCCGATCACACATCTGACGGATCACCGGCAGGTCATGACTGATAAACAGCATGGTCAGGCCCAACTCTTCCTGCAAATCCTTCAGCAAATTGAGGATTTGCGCCTGAATGGACACGTCCAGAGCGGAAGTTGGCTCATCGCAGATCAGGAAACGCGGCCGTGTCGCCAGAGCACGAGCGATAGAAATACGCTGACGCTGACCACCGGAGAACTCATGAGGAAACCGAACCGCGGCTTGCGCACCAAGACCCACGTGATCCAGCAGATCCGTCACGATCTGTTCGACTTCGGCGTTGCTGGAGGCAAGTTTATGGAACCGGATAGGTTCCGCAACAATATCCATAACCCGCATCCGCCCGTTCAGAGACGAGAACGGATCCTGGAAAATCATCTGCATCTGACGACGGTAATAGTCCATTTCCTTTTCGGACTTGATTTTCGTCAGATCAGTATCACCAAAATTGATCGTACCGGCAGCCGGTGTATAAAGGCCGGAAATCATCCGGGCGACCGTGGATTTACCGCTGCCGCTTTCCCCGACCAGACCGAAGACTTCACCTTGCTTGATATCAAAGGACACACCGTCAACGGCATTGAACATCTGACGGTTCTTTTTCAGTAAAGCCTGCTTGGTGACGAAGGTCATCACCAGATCTTTAACCTCAATAAGAGGCCCTTCAACCGCGTCGAAGTCGCGAGCCTGTCCCAGCCAGTGGGTCGATATATCCAGCAGCTTCTTACGCTCGCCTTCTTTCTCGATATAATCCACCATCGGGAACCGTTTCAGGCGAACATCAGGGCGCGGAACGGCGCTGATCAGGCTTTTGGTATAGGGGTGGTCCGGATCACCGAGGATCTTTTCCGTCGTTCCCTCTTCCACCAGATTACCGCGATACATCACGGCCACACGGTCCGTAATATCGGCAATCACACCCATGTCATGGGTAATGATCAGCATCCCCACCTGTTTTTCCTGACACAGCTTGCGCATCAGTTCCAGGATCTGGGCCTGAATGGAGACGTCGAGCGCTGTAGTCGGCTCATCTGCAATAATCACTTCCGGCTCCGCACAGAGAGCCAAAGCGATCACAACACGCTGCCGCATACCGCCGGAAAACTGGTGCGGATAGTTGGTAATCCGAACTTCAGGCTCCGGAATACCAACCTGACGCAGCAGGTCGATGGCTTTTTCCTTGGACTTTGCAGGTCCGAGCTTCAGATGCAGTTCGATGGTTTCAACAAGCTGCTGCTCCACTGTCTGCAACGGATCCAGAGATGTCAAAGGGTCCTGGAAAATCATGCCGATCCGGCGACCGCGGATTTTCCGCTTCTCTTCCGACGACAGGGTATTGATCTGTTCATCCTTTAGATAAACATTACCGCCGGACATTTCTCCGGGCGGCTCTAGCAAACCAATCACCGCGTTACCGATTGTTGATTTACCGGCACCGGATTCACCAACAACCCCCAGAACCTCACCGGGACGGACCGTCAGGCTTACGTCATTCACGGCGAGAACCGTGCCGCGCCGGCTCGGGAATTCGATCTGGAGGTTTTTAATATTCAAGAGTTCCATGACCGTCCTCCTTAGCGCAGTTTCGGGTTAAGGGCGTCACGCAGCCAGTCACCCAAAAGGTTGACGGCCAGAACCAGGATCACCAGGGCAGCGCCCGGGAAAATCGTGATCCACCATTCACCGGAGAACAGATACTCATTACCGATCCGGATCAGTGTTCCAAGGGAGGGCGTGGTTGGCGGCACCCCGACCCCGAGGAAGGACAGCGTCGCTTCGGTAATGATGGCAATCGCCAGATGGATTGTCGCAATCACCATAACCGGCCCCATAACATTGGGCAGGATATGGCGGTGCAAAATGGTACCGGGACGAATACCAATCACTCGGGCCGCCTGGACATATTCCTTGCCTTTTTCAACCAAGGTGGAGCCGCGAACGGTACGGGCATATTGCACCCAGCCGGAAATACCAATGGCGAAGATCAGGACGTATACGGCAACTTCTTCATGTGCTTCTTTCGGAACGATACCGCGGGCGATACCGTCAATCAGCAGCGCAATCAGAATTGCCGGGAATGAAAGCTGGATATCAGCGATACGCATGATAAAGGCATCGACCCGTCCCCCCATATAACCGCTGACCAGGCCCGCTGTAATCCCGACAATCATCGAGAAGATAACGGAGGCAAAACCAACAAACAGTGAAATCCGGGCACCATACATAATGGTGGACAGGATATCCCGCCCCTGGTCATCCGTTCCCAGCAGGAAACGCGGATCGCCATCCAGCTCCCAGGCCGGCGGCAGGTTTGAATCCAGAATATCAATCACGGCCAGGTCGAACGGATCATGCGGCGCGATATAGGGTGCAAACAAGGCACTCAGGATAATCAGTAAGGTGACGAGGAACGACCCTATAGCAACCGGACTGTTTTTAAAACTGTGCCAGACATCGCTATCCAGAAACCGTTCAAGGCGTGTTTTTTCGATTGTATTTTCCATAGTACTTACTCGTCATCCGCCCGCAGACGCGGATCCACTGCATAATAGAGAATATCCACAATCATATTGATCAGCACAAAGAAGAAGGCGATCATCACCAGGTAGGCGGCCATGATCGGAATATCCACATCGGCAATCGCCTGAATGAACAGCAGCCCCATTCCCGGCCACTGAAACACGCTTTCGGTAATAATCGCAAAAGCAATCAGGGAGCCAAGCTGCAAACCGGTAATGGTAATCACGGGAACCAGTGTGTTCTTCAGGGCGTGCTTAAAATTAACCAGACGATCCGGCAAACCACGGGCTCTCGCAAATTTCACAAAATCCGTCCGCAAGACTTCCAGCATCTCAGCCCGGACCAGACGCATAATCAGCGTCATCTGGAACAATGCCAGCGTGATAGAGGGCAGGATCAGGGATTTAAGGCCGGAAGCCGTCAGAAAACCCGTACTCCAGGATGTAAATTCAATGACTTCGCCACGCCCGAATGTTGGTAACCAGCGGAGAATAACGCCGAAAAACAGGATTAACAGAATACCGATCAGAAACGGCGGAAGCGAAACGCCCACCAATGACATGGTCATAATGAATTTAGATGCGATCCCGCTTCGCTTCAGTGCCGTATAAACCCCAAGCGGGATCCCGATCACCAACGCCAGAATGGCGGAAACAAAAGCCAGCTCCAGCGTTGCCGGCATCCGCGCAAAAATCAGATCACTGACGGGCACCTGGTATTTGTAAGATCGACCAAAATCACCCTGCGCTGCATTGACGATAAACTTTCCAAACTGAACGGGAACAGGATCATTCAGACCCAGCCGCTCCCTCAGATCATCGCGTTCCTGCTGGGTAGTGTCCTGCCCCACCATGTTATTGATCGGATCACCAACGAACCGGAACATGGAAAAGGCAATGAGCGCCACAGTGAACATCACGATGATCGACTGCAACAGGCGCTTAAAGAGAAAAGAGACCATGGCAATTAATATTAGATATCTATAAATGTAAAAAGGGCCTGCACTTGGATGCAGGCCCTCAAGCTAAAATCGCCTTACTTGTTCACGACGACATAACGGAAGTCAAGACCGTTATCCGCACGCTGGCTGACGGTAACGCGATCACTCACACCCCATGAAAGAGGCTGCTGGTGAAGCGGCAGGTAGCCATATGCGTCTTTAACAGTCTGGAAGATTTCCTTGATCATGGCATTCCGTTTTGCCTGATCGGTTTCGGAACCGACTTTCTTGGTCAGCTCGTCCACTTTAGGATTACAGTAGTTACCCAGGTTAAAGAGACCAACTTTGGTTTCTTTGTTCTGGCAGGACAGCAGTGAAGACAGAACATTTTCCGCATCCATTGTGCCCGGTGTCCAACCCAGCAGGTAGAAGCTGGTGTCAAATCCGCCGGTTGCCAGGACTTTACCAAAATACTTGGATTTCGGCTGTGCCAGCAGGTCTACTTTCACACCGACTTTTGCCAGCATGGAAACAACGGCCTGACAGATTTTCTCGTCATTAACATACCGGTTGTTCGGGCAGTCCATTGTCACTTCAAATCCGTCCGGATAGCCGGCTTCGGCCAACAGGGCTTTGGATTTCTTAGGATCATAGGCGTAAGGTGTGTTCAGATCCGGAACATGTCCGTTAATCTGAGGCGCAATCATCAAACCGGAAGGAATGGAAGCGCCACGCATCACTTTCTTCTTGATGGCATCAAGATTGATCGCATGGGCAAAAGCCTGGCGAACCTTGATATCCTTGAAAGGGTTCTTGCCTTTAATATTGGAATAGAGAAGTTCATCACGTCCCTGATCCATCCCAAGGAAGATTGTCCGGGCTTCCGGACCGGCCAGAGCCTTCACGCCTTTGGCTTCATCCAGACGCTTCCAGTCCTGCACAGGAACCGGATAAACAAGGTCCAGTTCACCTGAGATCAGAGCGGCAACGCGGGTCGCGGCTTCTTTAATCGGTGTGAACTCAACTTTGGTGACGTTGGAGTCGATTTTTTTCCAGTAGCCGCTATTGCGCTCATAAGTGGTTTTAATATCGGCTTTGTGATCAACAATCTTGAACGGACCTGTTCCGTTAGCGTTCAGGTTCGCATAGTTGTTAGTATTGTCAGCAGAAGCACTTGTCGCTTCAGTCGCATTATTGGCTTCCGCCCATTCCTTATCCATGATGTAGATATAGATCAGGTCAGCCGTCAGGATCGGGTTCGGAGCCGGGGTTTCAATAATGATCGTATGGTCATCGATCACTTCGATATTCTTGATTTTTGATCCGCGAACTTTCTGGTCAGATCCCTCGGTCAGCGCGCGCTTCCAAGTGAAGACCACGTCCTGAGCAGTAAAGTCGTTGCCGTTGTGGAATTTTACGCCTTTACGCAGGTTGAACTTCCATTTTGTCGGCTCGATGGTTTCCCAGGATTCAGCCAGTCCAGGAATGACGCCCAGATTATCATCATACAGAACCAGGCCTTCATAGATGTTTCCGAGGGATCCCAGAAGGAATGTTTCGTTCAGGGACTGTGGGTCCAGTGAACTCAGGTTACCCTGAAAGGCATATTTAAATGTTTCGGCCTTGGCAACAGGTGCCGCCATAATAGCCGCCGCCGCTGCAGCAGCCATTAATCCATGACGCAATTTCATAAAAAGTCTCCCTTTTTACTTTGGTTACATAGTTTCTACCCAAACCACGGGTATTTTTTCGTCTCATCTCTCCCGGATTTCGAGACGAACTTGTAAGCGAGAGTAAACAATACTACCCGGCATGTCTATGCCGACGACTATTGTTTACGCCGCCAACTCCTTAATAAGCTTCCGGATAAAGGCCTCGGAAGCCTTGACCTGCTCCAGTTCAATATATTCATTGGGCTGATGGGCAATCCCGATGGAACCCGGACCGCAGATAACCGTTGAGTATCCGGCTTCCTGAAACTGTCCGGCCTCCGCCGCATAAGCGACTGAAAGCGTGTCATTCTTACCTGTAATAGACTTACAGATCATCTCTGCTTCCCCGCCGTCCTCTGGTCCCAATGCCGGCGTGGAGGACGTGATTTCTGTCGTAATGGAGCATTCTGGATCTATCGCCCGCATAGCAGGCAGGATCTCATTTTCGCAGTAGGTATTAAAGCGATCAATGAAGGTTTGCGGATCATCGCCAGCCACATACCTGATATCCCAGACAAACTCACATTCCCTGGAAATGATATTCATGGCCGTACCACCATTAATCACACCCACATGCAGCGTCGTATAGCACGGTTCTGATACATAGGAACTGTCAGGTTCTGTTTCGGCTTTATTCTCCGCCATCATATCCGCGATGAAATTAACAAGACGGGCAGCCGTCATGACAGCGCTCACCCCGTTTTCAACCAGGCTGGAATGAGCCTCTTTACCAATGATACGGGTCTTCAGTCCGACAATGCCCTTGTGAGCGGTCACGATATTCATCATGGTTGGTTCACCAACAATCACTGCCTGTGGCTTGAGACCTTCTTCAACCATGTCTTCAATCATCCGGGGAGACCCCAGACAACCGACTTCCTCATCATAGGACAGGGCAAAGTGAATCGGTTTCTTGATCCCCTGCTCGATCATATCGGGGACCAGAGACAGGGCGATGGCTGAAAAACTCTTCATATCCGACGTACCGCGGCCAAAAAGCTTACCGTCTTTTTCAACAACCGTGAAAGGATCCGTATCCCAAGGCTGACCATCGACCGGCACCACATCCGTATGACCGGACAAGACAATACCGCCATCCATATCCGGTCCGACCGTGGCAAACAAATTGGCTTTCGTCTTGTCGTCGTTATAGATCTTCCGGGAACTCACTCCATATTCAGCCAGATAATCCGCGACATAATCAATCAGCTTCAGATTTGAATTTCTTGAAACTGTTTCGAAACCGATGAGCTTCTCGATCATCTCAATCGGGGTGACCCTGGTAGCCAAGGGAGCTCTCCTTCATTGTTGGACATCAACTAAAGTCCGAACTCTATACCAGAGGCCGAAGGAGTAAAGTCAAAACCTTCTGTTAACCACAAAAAATTGACATTAAATTGACAAAATATAAACGTTTAAAAACTTCCTAGGGCAGAACAAACATCAGAATCCCCAATATTATCAAAAAGATACCTGATGCCTCAATCAGTGTTGTTTTTTCTTTGAAATAAAAATAGGAGATCAAGAATGTAAAAACGAGTTCGACTTGACCGACAGCCCGAACATAGGCAGCATTCTGCATCGCCATCGCCGTAAACCAACCAACCGAGCCCAGCATGCCTGTCACGCCGACCCAGACGGCCACCTTCCAGGCTGAAATAACATTCTTCAATTCACCTTTTTCGAACAGTTTCAAATATCCGGTCATGATGATTGTCTGAAATCCCAGCACACACACAAGGGTCATAGCGGCTTGAATGACAGCTCCTTCACCATCCAGCGCAAGAGCACCGGCGCGGTAAGCCACAGCAGAAACGCCGAAAAAACCACCTGACAACAACCCGAAGAGAGCTGCTTTGCCGGTCCACCCGATAACAAAATCCTTTAATGTCAGACTTGTCCCCGATAACGACAATAAAACAATCCCGACAAAACTGATAGCGATCGCAAAAACCGCAACGGCACTTAAACTGTCCCCAAGAAGAAGCAACCCAAAAACAGCGGCCTGAACCGTTTCCGTTTTTGAATAGGTTGTGCCGACGGCAAAATTCCGGAGACTAAACAAGGCAACCAGCAAGGCTGTTGCCACAATCTGAGCCAAACCGCCGATCACCACATAAGTGGCAAATTCCCAATTCGGCTCCGGGAGAGCGAAGCCTCCATAAGTGGTCAACGCATACACATAAAGAACGGCAAAAGGAAATCCAAACAGGAAGCGAACATAGGTTGCTCCGCCTGTGCTCAACCGGCCTTTCAGATATTTCTGAAGAGCCGATCTCACATTCTGGAAAAAAGCGGCAAAGATTGTGATAGCGATCCAGGCTTCCATAAATGACCCTTTATTCTTCTTTTGGCGGGAGAAGAATGAGAACGGTTTTATGGCCCCCTGTCAAATACCGAACACGCATACCCCCTATGCGTTACCCAGGGTCAGGCTCCATTAATGCCGTATTGTTGTGGCCTGATCCTAATCTCAATAATCACATTCCACATCACCGAGCTCTACATAAACGCTCTTAAGTTCAGTGAAATGATCCAGGGTTGACGCGCAATTCTCTCGGCCAATACCGGACTGCTTAGAGCCGCCGAAGGGGACACCAGCTGGTGTCAGGTTATAGTTGTTGATCCAGCAACTGCCTGCCTTAAGCTTACGGACAACACGATGCGCTCGCGGCAGACTCTGGGTAAACACCCCTGCTGCCAAGCCGAATTCCGTATCATTGGCCCGCCCTATGACCTCATCTTCATCCTTGAAGGTTAGAACCGACATAACCGGTCCGAAGATTTCTTCGCGACAGATCCGCATATCATCCTGGCAATAGGAAAAGACCGCCGGAGACAGAAAATTTCCTTTCTCACAGCCCGCCACGTCAATCTTTTCCCCGCCGGTAACCAGATGCGCACCTTCTTCAATGCCAAGGCGGATATATTCCTGCACTTTCTCCATATGAGCTGCGTTAATGAGCGCACCTACATGGGTTTCCGGCTTCATCGGATCGCCGATCACCATTGCCTCCGTCCGGCTTTTCAGAAGAGCCAGGAAATCTTCGGCAATATCCTCATGCACAAACACCCGCGTTCCATTGGAACAAACCTCACCCTGACTGTAAAAGTTGGCATTCATGGCGGCCGACACAGCGTTGAACAATTGGGCGTCGTCAAAAATAATAAGCGGCGACTTACCGCCAAGTTCCATGGTGACATGCTTAACTGTATCAGCCGCACCTTCCAGGACTTTGCGGCCCGTCGGAACCGAACCGGTGAAAGAGATTTTGGCGATCCCGGCATGATCTGCAAGCCTGTGACCTGTTTTACCAAAGCCGTGCAAAACATTAAACACACCGTCCGGCAGTCCCGCCTCCTTATAGATTTTTGCAAGCTCCATCGCGTTGGTCGGGGTTTGTTCGGATGGTTTAAAAATCATGCAATTGCCGGCGGCTAACGCCGGAGCCGATTTCCAGGTCGCTATTTGCAACGGATAATTCCAGGCACCGATCCCAGCACAGACACCTAACGGCTCGCGAATGGAATAAGCAAAGGAACCGTCACCAAGATCATGGTAATCACCTTTGATATCCGCCGCCAGTCCACCAAAAAATTCAAGAGCGTCGATGGCGCTGTCCACATCCGCATAAGGCGTTTCGGAAATCGGCTTTCCGGTATCCCGCACCTCGATTTCCGCCAGTTCCTGGCGTCTTTCGCGCATCAGGGCAGCGGCCCGTAGCAATACCCTGCCCCGCTCCTGACCGGGTGTGGATGCCCAACAATCAAAAGCCTGCTGGGCAGCGATCACCGCTTTATCAACATCCTGATGTCCTGCTCTGTGAACATGAGACAGGGTCTCACCTGTTGCCGGATTGATATTTTCAAATGTCTCTCCGGTCAGGGCGGTTGCCTCGCGACCGGCAATATAAAGCGGAAGTTCCGCTACCTTGCTCATAATCGGTTCCCATATAGGAAAGCCCGTGTAATCCCGGGCATTCACATTCAGTATGTTGTGCCTCAGTCCTACACGAACAGGGCTCTCAACATCAACCTATAACGGGGTATTGTTCTTCTCTGTCAGAAAGACGACTGATTATGAACACCGGGCGCCATTTCGCAAAATCACCCCACAACAAGGTATCTCGCCCGCAGATCTGACCCATAAAACCAATCCGTTAGTCATCCGTAATAAATTTAGCACTAGCTAAATACTTATTATATAGCTAAACAAGGTGCTCGCCTAACATTACGGAGAACAGCGCTGTGACACGCTCTCTTATTAAACTCAGCCTTGGCACGCTGATTTTAATATCATGCTTGCATATTTTACCTGGCCAATCCCTTGCTGCAAAAAAACTTAAAGCAGTAACCACATTTACGGTTATTGCAGATATTGCCCGGAATGTTGCCGGCGATTTAGCAACCGTAGAGTCGATCACCAAACCCGGCGCAGAGATCCACGACTATCAGCCGACGCCAAAAGACATTGTTCGCGCAAAAGGTGCGGATGTGATCTTCTGGAACGGCCTCAATCTGGAGCGTTGGTTCAAACGGTTTTTAGCGGATGTCGATAATGTTCCCAGCGTTGTGGTGTCCGATGGCATTGAACCTCTATCCATTTACGAAGGTCCTTACACAGGAAAACCTAACCCGCATGCCTGGATGTCAACAAGTAATGCTTTGATTTATATTGAGAATATCCGCAAGGCATTTGCCGCCTTAGATCCGGATAATAAAGACGCTTATGCAGCGAACGCCAGATCCTATGCCAAGAAAGTAGGGGCGATAAAATCTGATCTGATTAGCAGTCTTCAGCATATCCCGAAGGGTAAACGCTTTCTTGTTACCAGCGAAGGAGCTTTCAGCTATCTGGCGAAGGACCTGGATATGCGTGAGGTTTATCTTTGGCCGATGAATGCAGATCAACAGGGAACACCACAGCAAGTTCGCAAAGTCATTGATACTGTCAAAGAAAAAAATATCCCCGTTGTCTTCAGTGAAAGTACGATTTCCGACAAGCCCGCAAGGCAAGTCGCTAAAGAAACAAAAGCGATTTACGGTGGTGTTTTATATGTCGATTCCCTGAGTAAACCTGAAGGGGCGGTACCAACCTATATAGATCTTCTTAGAGTCACCACGCATACGATTTCCAGCGGGTTCTCACAGGCCCTGCAGAAGTGAGAAGCGCAACACATGAATAGTATCATAGAACTGCATGATGTCAGCGTAACCTACCCTAATGGCCAGAGTGCCCTGAAAGCTGTCAGTAGCGTTCTGCAAAACGGAACGATCTACGGACTGGTCGGAGCAAATGGAGCAGGGAAATCGACTCTTTTTAAAGCGATCATGGGCTTCGTTCAGCCGACAACAGGTTATGTCAGAATAGCCGGAAAACAAATCAAGCAGGCACTAAAGGAAAACCTGGTTTCTTATGTACCGCAAACCGAGGAAGTAGACTGGAACTTTCCTGTTCTTGTTGAAGATGTCGTTATGATGGGGCGATACGGACATATGGGTTTTCTGCGCCGTCCCTCGAAAGACGACAGGAAAGCGGTTTCAGAGTCTCTCGATCGTGTGGGCATGAGTGATTTCAAAAAACGCCAGATCGGAGAATTAAGCGGAGGACAAAAAAAGCGGGTATTTGTTGCTCGCGCGCTGGCTCAGGGTAGCCGCATCATATTGCTTGACGAACCCTTTACAGGCGTTGACATCAGGACAGAAGACTCGCTGATCAACCTGTTTCGCTCTCTGGCGTCTGAAGGTCATTTGATACTGGTATCAACTCATAACCTGGGCAGCGTGCCAAGTTTTTGCGATGAAGTCATGCTCATCAACAAAGAACTTGTCGCACATGGTCCTGTGGAAACCGCGTTTACGGAAGAAAATCTGATCAAAGCATTTGGCGGAATGTTACGCCATCACCGGCTGGTAGGAACGGATCTTCATAAAGACGAAGACAGTAGAAGCGTAACGGTTCTTACCGACGACGAGCGCCCTCTCGTCCTGTATGGGGAAGAAGGTGTCGAAAAAATCACCCAACCCGGGGACAAAACATGATGGAGCTTTTACTCGAGCCGTTTGCCTATAATTATATGATAAAGGCAATATGGGTCTGTGCTCTTGTAGGAGGAACATCCGCCTTTCTCTCATCTTACTTGATGTTGAAAGGCTGGTCATTGATGGGAGATGCCCTCGCTCATTCAATTGTTCCCGGCGTCGCCCTTGCTTATCTCCTGGCCCTTCCCTACGCCATTGGCGCATTATTCGCTGGACTTCTGGCCTCTCTCAGCATGGTGATCGTAAAACAAAAAACCAAATTACGCGAAGACGCCACGATCGGTCTAATTTTTACAGCTTTTTTTTCGTTGGGCCTGTTGATTGTTTCCATCAATCCAACATCCGTGAATATTCAAGCTATCATTCTTGGAAATATTCTTGCTATTTCTGATGATGACGTATTGCAGGTGGTGCTTATCTCTATCATCTGCCTGATTATTCTATGCCTGAAATGGAAAGATCTGGTTGCGGTCTTTTTTGACGAAAACCACGCGCGCAGCGTTGGCTTACAGGTTAGTGCACTAAAAATTCTCTTTTTTACATTGCTCAGCGCCGCTTGTGTTGCCGCCTTACAGACAGTTGGCGCCTGCCTTGTGATCGCCATGATGATTACTCCCGGCGCAACAGCCTATCTCCTGACGGATAAATTTAGTCGACTGATTATGATCGCGGTTGCTCTTGGAACCTCGACCAGTGCGATTGGAGCCTATCTGAGCTATTTCATGGATGCAAATCCAGGGGGATTTATCGTTTCTTTGCAAACCGTTATATTTTTGATCGCCTTTGTATTTGCGCCTAAATACGGCCTGATAAAAAGAAAGGTTATTGTTCATGGATAGCCTTGTTGCCGCGTTGATAGAACCCTTCGCGCATGATTTCATGATACGCGCCCTTGTTATGTCCTCTCTGATCGGAACAGTCTGCTCCATCTTTTCCTGCTTTCTGGTGTTAAAAGGCTGGTCGCTCATGGGAGATGCGGTTTCGCACGCGGTTCTGCCCGGACTGGTTTTGGCCTTTGTGGCCGGGATACCATTGGTGATTGGCGCCTTCATCGCAGGCTTGTTCTGCGCTCTTGCGACCGGCTATTTAAAAGAAAACAGCCGTGTCAAAGAAGATACTGTCATGGGTATTGTTTTTTCCGGGATGTTCGCACTCGGTCTTGTGCTTCTGACCAAAATAGAGACAGACCTGCATTTGATGCATGTACTTTTTGGAAATGTCCTCGGAATTTCTCAAAGCGATCTGATCGAGGCAGGCAGTATTGCTTTGATATGCTCTTTTATAATGCTCATCAAGCGCAAGGATTTGATGCTTTTCTGTTTTGATCCCGCCCAGGCCAATGTCATCGGTTTACCTGTGAAAGTGCTTCACACCGGTTTGCTGGTTTTATTGGCCTTGACCATCGTCTCATCACTGAAAGCGGCAGGCATTATCCTGGTTATAGCCATGCTGATAACACCCGGCGCTATAGGTTTTCTGCTATCGCGTTCGTTTGGTAAGATGCTGATCATAGCATATATTTCGTCCCTCTTTTCATGCTTAGCAGGCACGATATTGAGTTTCCATATGGATGTGGCCACGGCTCCTTTGATCGTTGTTATTCAGACTGTCTTATTTATTTTGGCGCTTACTTTCAGGAAAAAGAACCGCTCACAAAAGGGAGTGCAACATGTCGGGTAAGGAAAACACAAGAAAGAAACCGCCTCTTTCAGATCCTGGAACTCAGGCAAGCTGGTTTGCCCGTGTACGCGAAGCTCACCAGACAGAGACAACAGAGGATTATATTAAGCTCATTGGTGACCTGATTGCGGTACAAAAAGAGGTGCGTGCCATTGATTTGGCTGCCCGCCTGGGTGTTGCAAATCCGACCGTCAGCAAGATGCTGTCTCGCCTGCAGGATGACGGTTACGTTGAGTCAGAACCCTACCGCTCTATTTTCCTGACCGACAAAGGCCGAAGACTGGCCGTCAAGTGTCGCAAGCGCAATCAGATCGTTCTGGATTTCCTGATAAGACTTGGCGTTGATCCGGAGACAGCCAAATTTGACGCCGAAGGTATAGAGCATCATATCAGCGAACAGACCCTTCAGTTGATGAAAGCCTTTAAGCGTTAAGCGATATCTCAGTTAACTGAAGAAAACCTGCCCTCAGAACGAAGGATAAATGGCGTTGATAACATCCGGTGTGACCGACAATCCTTCATCATCATAGCTGTAGAGGGTGCTGCTTTCATTGAGCGTGGTCTCAAGCATCACTTTGCGTCCCCATAACCGATAGACGTGTTCCAGGGTTTTCTCTGCATAGGTCGCTTCCAACTCCCGACCTTCGAAATGGTGCCGGAGCTTTAATGTCCGGGCTCCGTCCCCGTCACAATCGGTCACGGCAATATCAGGAATGGCACCCAATCCCACGGATTCCACCAGAAGATCACGAACCGGCTTCCAGTTATCTTCATCCGACACCCGCTTGATCACCCAGTCTTCCCTTTCCGGTGCCGCTTCGAACAGATCAAGTTTTTCCATGGTTTCCCGGTCCATAAAGCGGCGGATAAAAGAGGTATCTCGGTCGACCTCGCGGATTTCGAAGAGTTTCTCGCGAATATCCGGCTCCTGCGGATCATCATTATAGTTTCTTGCTTCGCCAAGCAGTTTCTCTTCGATCCGATCCCATAGAGTGAGGCCAATATTGTAAGGATTGATATCACCTGGAATGGGCCGGACAACCTGATTATGTCTCACCAGAAACTCCATATGAATATCGGACGGCAGATCAAGGCTGTTCATGATCTCCCGGTGCCAATAGCAGGCCCAGCCTTCATTAATGATTTTGGTCTCCATTTGAGGCTGAAAATACAGGGCCTCTTCGTGGACGATGGTCAGAAGGTCTTTTTCCCACTCGGCAAGCCGCGGATTGTTATCCCGGATAAACAGCAGGATATTTTCGTCGGGTTCCAGCGGAAATCTATGAAGCTCCGGCTCGGTAATTTCCTTCTTCTCTTCTTCCCTGCTCTGAATGGCAAGCTCTAGCTGTGCCTCATGATCCCGCCGCTTGATGGCCTGGTTCCGACGGCACTGAAAAGACAATGCATGGGCTGCATCCAGGATATTCTCCACCCCTTCCTGACCAATGGATGGATCTTCGACATAATCCCTGATCCGGTCCGCATGAGATTTGAACCGGGCAACGACCCGATCCGCTTCCGTATGACTGAATGTAAAGTTATTTTTGAAGAAATCATTATGCCCATACACATGGGCCATGGTCAGGATCTGCAGGCACAGGGAATTGTCCCGCATCAGTCCGGCAATGCAGGGATCACTGTTAATCACCATTTCATAGGGGATGCCCTGCACCCCATAGTCATAGAGGGTTTTGGTCCGTTCAAAAGATTTTCCGAAAGACCAGTGCGGATAGTGGGACGGCATACCGTGATACGTCATCATGCTGAGCATCTGGACATGATCACAGATCTCAAACTCCTGAGGATAGCAATCGAGTTGGAATTCCTGGACTTTCTCCGAAATCTTCGCTTCCCAATTCTCTAGATCAGCAAGTGTATAGCTACGGCCCATGTCGTTAATCCTTACCTATCGCTCCACATGAAAACCCATTTCAACATCTGAAGATCGTTCCCGGTCCCGCGACAGAAACGCCTTGAATTTCGGCCAGACATCTGATTTTGACGTAATACCAAGCGTCGTGAAATTCTCTGCTTCCAGCTCATCAAAATGTTTGAGCATCGGCGTCCCCCAGGACACACCACCGGTCGGTTTTATTTCACCGTATCCGAAGAGATTGCAGCAATTGCACAACTCCTTCGCAAGTCCGATGGTTTTAGGGACATCCTCTTGAAAATTATCACCATCGGAACAGTGAAAAGCATATATATTCCAGAGAGATGGATGAAAACGATCCTGTATGATATCAAGGGCTTTCTGATAACCGGAGGAGATCATGGTGCCCCCGGATTCCCCCTTATGGAAAAAGTCATCCTCACTGACTTCCTTGGCGCGGGTATCATGAGCGATAAAAACCAGTTCCGTTGTCCGATATTTAAGACGGACAAACTGATACAGCAGGAAGAAAAAACTCCGCGCCAGATATTTCTTCATCACATTCATGGAGCCGGACGTATCCATAATGCACATGACGACCGCATTGGACTCGTAGCGGATATCCGGCTTATGCCGGTGATAGCGAAAATCCCGCTGACTGAAAGGAAAGCGCCCTTCCTCCTCATCTTCAGGTTTTTCCGGAGTTTCCACCTTTTCTGCCTGCGCCTGGGCTATCCGCTGATGAGCAAAGCGCCGCTTGATCCGGCTTTTGGCTGTCTTCTTCTTGTCGAGATGCGCCCGGATACCAACCCGCTTGGTCCCGCTTCTTTTATGGGTATATTCGGCTTCAATGGCCCTTAAGGGTTTGCTTTCCAGATCCGGAAGTTCCAGATCCTCGAACATGATTTCCACCAGTTCTTCCAGCGTCACATCGGTTTCGTAATAGTCTTCACCCGGCATATTACCGGCTTCCCCATCTTCCGGTTTGCCCTGCTGCTGGGTTTTTCCGACCTTCTGGCCAGGCTCACTATCCCCGTTTCCCTGTGCGACACGAGGGTTGTTCTGACCGTAAACAAAGCGGTATTCCTTGATCCCGCGAATTGGAACCTTGACGATATGCCCGGCTTCCCGCCCGATAATGGACTGCTCCGAAATCACATCGGCTATATTCTCTTTCAGAACCTCGCGCAGCTTCTCCCGGTGCCGCTGCCGGTCACCGGATGTGCGGTCGGATTGCAGGCTGTCGGAAGGAGAATAGGGACGAAAAATGGCGCCCATGTTCTCCTCCTAATCTTTCCAGAGGTGATTGGATGCGTATTTCAGAACCACATCAGCGGAATATTCGTTGTAACCGCGCTCCAGCATATTCTCGACGAGAGTGCCTAGCTTCTCCTGCTGTTCCTCATCCCGGGTTTTCGCCTTGGTGATAATCCGACTCATATCCCGGACGGATTCCATAAGCTTCTTCTCTATGGCTTCCCGGAGAGGCTCGTAACTGCGGTAATTCACCTTCTTACCTCTGCGGCCCACAGACCAGAGGTAGGAGATAACTTCCTGGCGGAAGCCGTCGACCGATGAGCCGATAATGGCAATCTGTTCCTCAATATTCTTGAGGAATCCTTCATCCGGCTGCATCTCATCCTTGGCAGCACCTTCTTTCAGGGTCGTCTTATTAACGTATGCTTCCGCATGGTCCAGATAATTCTGGAACAGGGTTTCCGCCTGTTCTTCATAAGCATAGACGAAGGCCTTTGTGATCTCTTTTTCAAGGATTTCCAGATAAGCCTTGTGAATAGTATTCTGCAGCAATTCCAGATAATGTTTGCGCACATCATCGGCAAATTCCATTTCCTTGACCATCCGGATCATAACGTCCCGGATATGGATAGGCGTTATGCCATCCGCACTGTCTGTGAGTGCCGTATCAATCGCTTTCATGATAAAGCGCGGCGAGATACCGTTCATGCCTTCGAATTTGGCATCTTCTTTCAGCTCTTCGATATCGATCTTCTTGGTGCGCCCCTTCTCGATCACCTCCTCACCATTATACAGGCGCATCTTGGTAATCAGATCGCATTTCGGTGATTTTTCGAGACGGCTCATCACTGCAAACATGGCGGCAACTTCCAGGGTATGCGGCGCGATATGGGATTTAAAACCGGATCGGCCCAGCATCTTTTCGTAAATCATCACCTCTTCGGTCAGGCGCAGATTGTAAGGCACCTTCACCGTCACGATGCGATCCAGAATGGCTTCATTGGTATGATCCGCCTTGAAACGCCGCCACTCCGCTTCGTTGGAATGAGCCAGGATAACACTATCCACATAGATGGTGCCGTGACGGCCGGGCGCCGGTACAAACTTCTCTTGTGTCGCTGTGATAATGGAATGGAGATATTCGGTCTCGTTTTTAAAAACCTCAATAAATTCAACAATGCCCCGGTTGCCGGCGTTAAAGGCGCCGTTCAGATCGAGAACCCGCGGATCTCCTTCCGAATACTGATCCAGCTTCGAAATATCCTCAGAACCGATCAGAACGGATGTATCCTGATTGTTCGGATCAACCGGCGGTACAACGGCGATACCACGCCGATGCATACGGGAAAAGGACATGGTCGTAACCGGGAATTTGTCATATTCCCCGTTAAATTCATGCTCAAGACGATATCGGCAAACCGGACACAGCTCGCCTTCAATCTGCACTTCCAGCATTTCATTGAATTTTTCGCGGAGCGGTCTCGGGATCAGATGGAGCGGTTCTTCCCGGATCGGGCAACCGTCTATCACATAAACCGGAGGCGCTTCTGTCAGGCGTTTTTTGAGAAGTTCGGAAATAGAACTTTTACCGGCGCCAACCGGCCCCATCAGATACAGTACCTGCCGGCTTTCCTCGCCTTTCATGGCAGCCGCATGAAAGTAACGAACAATTTTCTCTAAAGGTTCTTCAACCCCGAAGAATTCATCTTTGAAGAAATTATACATCTTAGGAGGCGTGTCACCCCAGAGCTTCAGGCTCCGGGCGCTGTCGTCCATATCTTCTTCACTGAGCATTCCCGCATCGGAAATGACCTTATACATGTGACTATGCGCCAGAGAGTAGATATCCGGATTCTCCCTGACAAGTTCCAGATATTCGAGAAACGTACCACTCCAGTTCTGACTCTTCCTTTCCGCTTGATCCTTCCGGATAATTTCGTGGAAATCGTCACTTTTTTTGGTCATCTATTTCACTCCGACTTAGAAAATAGCCCTTCCTCACAACCTAGTCCGCAGACTAAAATCAACGTGGTGTATATCAGATAAAAATCAAGTAACATAAACGCCATTACAGCTATATGGAAGCGCTGCAAGGTACTGATTTATTTTTTATATTAGAATTAATAATATTTAGTAAAATCTGATGAATTTTTTTTACGACTTCATTTCAGCTCCTAAAATCGGCATAAAAAAAGCTCCGAAAATCAGAGGATTTCGGAGCTTTTTGTTGCAGGATCTTACTTTTATTTCAAACAACGAACCAGAGTAGCGGCCGCTTGCTCCAATTGCTCTTGCGAGTGGGACCAGGAAACCTGGAATCGAAGCCTTGCTTCTCCTTCCGGAACGACGGGAAATCCGAAGCCAGTTACAAAAATTCCAGCTTGTAGCATTTCCCCGGCAATCCGGATCGCGTCTGCCGTCTTGCCGATGATAACCGGCACAACCGCACTGTCACCCGGCAGCGGATTAAGCCCGAGTTCTTTCAAGTGGGAACGGAACCAGTCTGCCTTTTGCTTAAGTTCCTGAACCCGTTCAGGATGCTTCCCGACAAGGTCAAGAGACTGACATCCGGCCGCCGCGACACTGGCCGGAAGGGCATTGGAAAACAGATGAGGTCTGGATTTCTGAATGAGCATCTCGGTGATCGCTTTTGGGCCGGCGACAAAACCACCTGTCCCTGCCCCAAGTGCTTTACCCAGAGTGCCGGTAAAAATATCGATATCAGACAAAACGCCAAAATGTTCTGCAACACCTCGCCCAGTCTTTCCAAGAACGCCAAGACCATGGGAGTCATCCAGAACAACCAGGGCATCATAGTGTTTTGCCAGATCGACAATCTTATCCAGTCTGGCGATATCCCCTTCCATGGAAAAGACACCGTCCGTCACGATTAGTCTTGCGGGAGCGGATTGATGTCGAACAAGCTTCTCTTCCAGATCCTTCAAGTCACTATGACGATAGACTTCTTTGATGACCCCTTTCGCCGTCGCTCTGATTCCATCGATCAGGCTGGCATGATTAAGTTCATCAGACAGGATGACATCTCCCGGAGATGTCACTGCCGGAAATAAACCTGTATTGGCAGCCCAGCAAGAGGAATAAGTCAGCGCCGCTTCAGTAGCATGAAAACCTGCAAGTTCTGTTTCCAGCTTCTCGTGAATATCCTGAGTACCGCAGATAAACCGTACAGATGCTGTGCTTGCTCCATATTGATCAAGCGCCTCTTTCGCGGCCCTGACCACATCAGGATGATTGGCAAGCCCCAGATAATCGTTGGATGACAACAGGGTGACTTCACCGCTTCCTTCCAGATCAATCCGGGAGCCGATTGCCCCCTTGATCGTCTTCAGGTGCTTGTAGGTTCCGTCTTTTTCTTCCTGAGCCAGAGTATCTGCCAGTCTCTTTAATAATGTTTGGCTCACGCGACTTCTCCTTGTCCGATATCCTGGAAATCCAGCACCACCTTACCGCAAGCGCCGTCATCCATGAGCTGGAAACCCTGCTCGAAATCCCGGGCCGGCAAAATGTGGGTTACGACTTTATCAATCAGCTCCGGGTTCTTTAGCATAAAGGCTTCCACCTGGAACCAGGTCTCATACATACGGCGGCCGGTAACCCCCAGCAAACGGATCCCTTTCATGACAACCTTACCGCCCAGATCCAGTTCCACGGGGCCACCCGGTATGCCCAGCAGGGCGACCGTCGCACCGGGAGCTGCAATATCCAGTGCTGCATTCAGGGCTACACCATTGCCGCTGACTTCCAGAACAACATCAGGACCACGGCCACCCGTCACGTCCAGTATTCTGGATGTACAATCCGGATCACGGGGGTTAACGACCAGATCAGGTTCCAGATCCTTGGCTAGGGCCGCACGCGCCTGATTGGGCTCTTGGACAGAAACGCTTCTCGCACCATGTGCTTTGGCAATAGCGGCGGCAAACAATCCGATGGGACCGCCGCCAACGATCAGAACATCGCGAGAGGTCACCTCTGCTGTGGTTACCATATGCATAGCATTGCCGATCGGGTCAAAAACAGCAGCATGCCGGTCTGGAATGGCATCCGGTACTTTCCAGAGATTACTGGCCGGAATTTCAACCCTTTCCGCAAAAGCGCCCGGACGATCCACACCAATAATCTCGGTTTTCTCACAGATATGAGTATTTCCGGTTCGGCAGAGCATACACTGGCCACAAGCGATATGACATTCTGCGGAAACTCGCTGGCCAATCTCGTACCCGCTGACATCTTCACCGATGGCACTGATCCGGCCAACAAACTCATGACCGATGGTCATGGGCGTCCGGATACGGCCCGAAGACCACTGGTCCCATCTGAAAATATGATAATCAGTCCCACAAATCCCGGCCGCGATCACGTCCACCATGACCATACCGCGACCAGGAGTAGTGAGGGTGGGCTGGTCACTGGACCAGATACCGCGTTCCGGCTTGGCTTTGGTTATGGCGAACATTTCATCTACTCTCTAGTAATTGGAAAAAAATCCGTTATAATGGAAAATCAGTTTGTACAATATAATGGATTTTTATCCTGTCAACAGGAATCATGAACCAAAAAACACTGACACCGCCCGCCGTCGGCAAAACCATCAATAGACTCCGTAAGGAAAAGCAGCTGACGCTGGATCAGCTTGCCTCTTTGTGCGGTGTTTCAAAATCTATGTTATCTCAGATAGAGCGGAATGAAACCAATCCTACTCTGGCCATTGTCTGGCGATTGGCCGATGCGCTTGATCAAACCATTGATGATCTGATCCGGGGTGAGGAAAGCAATAGCAGCCTGACCATAACCGGAGGCTCCTCCATCCCTATTCTCCATGATCCGGACGGGCAGTACAGCCTGACAGTGCTGGGGCCGGCGGACATGGTCAATGATATCGAATGGTATGAGCTTAAACTCACTCCGTCCGGAAAACTTCATTCTGACTCCCATGCTCCCCGCACGGTCGAGCATCTGACCGTTTTGGAAGGAGAAGTCGAGTTGGTAACCGGGGATGAAAAAGGGATCGTTAAAGCCGGGGAAACGGCCCGTTACCGCGCTGACCGTCCCCATGTTATATCCAATATATCGAACAAAGAAGCCAGGGCCCTGATGGTCATGATGATAGGGAAGTAATCAATTCTCTTTCGGCAGGATCAGGATAGCCCGAAAATCATTGACGTTGGTCCGTGTCGGACCGGTCATGACCAAATCTTCAAGAGCTTCAAAAAAGCGATAGGCATCATGGCGGCGGAGAAAGTCGGATAAATCCAGACCAAGCTTCTCCGCTCGCTTATGCGTCTGCGGTGTAAAGACCGCCCCCGCATTATCTTCCGTTCCATCTATACCGTCCGTATCAGCAGCTAACGCGTAGACCTGCGGATGAGATCCATAGCATTCTGCAAACGCCAACAGGAATTCCGCATTGCGACCGCCACGACCGACACCTTCCCCTGCATTTGAAACCGTAACGGTTGTCTCGCCGCCGGACAAAATAACACAGGGCTTTTGAACAGGTTCATCATGATCCAGGATCTGTCGTGTAATCCCCGCCATA
>DIYE01000361.1 GCA_002428885.1 Alphaproteobacteria bacterium UBA6062 | reverse complement strand
CTCCAGCCACGACAGACAGGTCTATACCACGTAAGATATTGACAGGGCCTGCATCTGATTTAAGTGTGAGATGGATGGTATCCAGATTAACGATCGGAGAGTGAGGCACAGTTCTTCCAATGCATAAACGAAATTGTGATCTTTTGGCATATGGCAAATTCAGGGTCTTTTTCAACATATTTGCCGCCTTATTCCTGATTTTCTGGCAAGGCGGATCCCTTCAGGCCGCCGATAAGCGCATTCTTGTGGCGCTTGGCGACAGTCTGACGGCCGGCTATGGTCTGCCGCAATCAGAGGCTTTTACCGTTCAGCTTCAGGCGGCCCTTGAAAAAGAAGGACTGAATATCCGGGTGGAAAATGCAGGTGTTTCCGGCGACACGTCAACCGGCGGCGTGCAGCGGCTCGACTGGGCTCTCGGCGGCGGTGCGGATTTTGTCCTGCTGGAACTGGGTGCTAATGATGCTCTGCGCGGTATCGAACCTGCCGTTACCCGCAAAAGCCTTATAACGATCATCGAAAAGCTGAAAGAAAAAAACATACCCGTTCTGTTGGCCGGCATGAAGGCTCCTCCCAATATGGGACAGGAGTACATCCGGGAGTTTGATCAGATTTATCCGGAGCTTGCCCAGAAATACGCTCTTGCTTTTTATCCTTTCTTCCTGGACGGTGTAGCAGCGGTTCCCTCCCTCAATCAGGAGGATGCCATTCATCCTAATAAAGAAGGTGTCGCATTGATTGTAGAAAAAATGATGCCGACACTTCTTTCTTTCATAAAGGGAAACTAGACTTAGCTTTCCTTCCCTTCAGGGGCGCGTAACAAAAATAACAGGACCTTTCATGCAATACAGAAAACTGGGTCGGACAGACCTGGATGTTAGCGTTATCTGCCTGGGCACCATGACCTGGGGAGAACAAAATACCGAAGAAGAAGCTCACCAGCAGCTTGATTATGCCCTTGATCAGGGTGTGAATTTTATTGACACAGCAGAGCTTTACCCGGTTCCTCCCAAAGAGGAGACACAAGGCAGAACCGAAGAATATATTGGTAGCTGGCTTGCTGCCCGCGGTAACCGGGACAAGGTGATCCTGGCCACCAAAGCCGTCGGAAAATCAGATAATACCTGGTTTCGGGGAGGCGGAAAAATATCCCGCCTGAACGCGGACTGCCTGAACGCTGCCGTGGATGACAGCCTGAAAAGACTGCAGACCGACTATATCGATCTCTATCAACTTCACTGGCCGGAACGCAGCACCAACTATTTCGGCAAACTCGGCTACACCCATGTGGAAGAAGAAGATGCCATCGAAATCCAGGAAACCCTGGAAGCTCTGGCGGAGCTTGTCAAGAGCGGTAAAATCCGTCATGTGGGCCTGTCAAACGAAAGTGCCTGGGGCACTATGCGGTACCTGCATCTTGCGGAAAAATTAGGTCTTCCGCGCATGGCATCCGTTCAGAACCCCTATAACCTTCTGAACCGTTCCTATGAAGTCGGCCTGGCTGAAGTGTCCATCCGCGAGGAGTGCGGATTGCTGGCCTATTCTCCGCTTGCCATGGGTATGCTGAGCGGCAAATACCTGAACGGACAGATGCCGGAGGGCTCTCGCTTCTCTCTCTTTACCCGGTTTATCCGCTATTCCACAGAGACCGCGCATAAAATAACGGAACAGTATGTCGCGCTGGCCCGGGAAACCGGCCTTGATCCGTCACAAATGGCCCTGGCCTTCGTCAATAGCCGCCGGTTTGTAACCGCCAATATCATCGGCGCGACCAACCTGGATCAGCTTAAAATCAATATCGGCAGTATTGACATTGACCTCTCTGAGGACATCCTCAAAAGAATAGAGGATATTCACCAGCAACATCCTTATCCCTGCCCGTAGGGTCAAGAACCCTGAGGAGATTTCCTATGCGCCTCTTCGTTGCTCTTTCATTACCGGATGACATTGTAAAGCAGGTAGAGGCGCTCAGGGGAGGCATTCCGGATGCGCGCTGGACGCCGGATGGCAATGCCCATCTCACACTGGCCTTTCTAGGCGACGTACCCGAGGTGGAGCTTGGAGATTTAAGTCTGGCTCTAAGCCGCATCCAGCAGGAAAGGTTCGACTTGCAGCTCGAAACAACGGGGGTGTTCGGAAATGCCAAACGCCCCCGCCTCCTGTGGGCCGGCATCACACCGAATGAGCCCCTGATCCGGTTGCAGCATAAAGTGGTAACGACTCTTAGCAATGCCGGTTACAAACTGGAGGAGCGGCGCTTTAAGCCACATGTCACACTGGCCAGGGTTCATATGTCACCCTACGAAAAAATTCGTCAGTATCTGTCTGATAACGCACTCTTCAAAACCAGATCTTTTGAAATTGAAAGCTTCACGCTTTTCTCCAGCCATCTGGCGCATACCGGCGCCATTTATACCGAGGAAACCATCTTCGATTTATCTGTCGCAACGGGCATTCTGGATACATCTCACGCCAATATAACACCCTTGTGATCTGACTTCACATTCTCTCACTCCTTTGTGCAGAAGAGTTGTTTCGAGAAAAAAGAAGCAGCCTGATACCGTCCCTTATCGGTCGCCCTCGGCCGATGACTCAATGAAACCCTGATGCCCAATTGCAAAAATCCGACTTTTGCAAAACGGGACATCATGTCTTGGGAGAAGTGTCCATGATCCTTAAAAAAATAAGTCTTCTAACCGCGGGAGCGCTGACAGCTGTTATGATGGCAGCAGCGATACCTACGACAGCCAGTGCCGTTTCCGTAAAAGTAACCGTCACCAATCTTTCCGGTCAGGGCGGCCTCGCTCTCACCCCACTTTATACAGCTTTCCACGACAGCAGCTTCGATCCGTTTGATGCAGGCGATGAAGCTTCCGAAGGGATTGAACGGCTGGCGGAACTTGGAGATCCTTCCCAAATCCGCAATATCCGCCTGGAAACACAGCCGGAATCCGTTGGCGGAGTGATTGCGGCTGCCGGCAACGGCGTACCGCCTATTGAACCCGGTGAAACCGCATCGGCGGTTTTCCAATTAAACCCCGATGATCATTCGCTTTTTACCTTTCTTTCCATGATCCTGCCGTCGAATGACACTTTTATCGGTAACGACGATGCCATTCGGATTTTCGATGAGAGCGGCAATTTTCTCGGAGATCAGACGATTAATGTGACCGGCAATTATATTTACGACGCCGGCACGGAAGTGAATGACGCCTCTGCTACAGGCGGGGCGGCTCCGTTCCCGGGCGCACCGGGCGGTGCCGATGAAAACGGCGTCATTACAGCAGGCCAAAGCCTGGCTGACTTTGCCGGCCTGACATTGTTTGGCCAGGTTCTTGATGCCAACCAGATCGATTTCCTGTCCGATCCGGCTAATTTCGAACTGGCCCGTATTGAAATCACAGCCGTACCGCTACCGCCGGCGATGGTTCTGTTCGGCGCAGCTCTTGCCGGTCTCGGCTGGCTCGGACGCCGTCGCAAATTAGCGACCTCTTCC
>DIYE01000259.1 GCA_002428885.1 Alphaproteobacteria bacterium UBA6062 | reverse complement strand
TTTACTCGGCCGGTACGGCGAGCGGACTGGTCAATCTGATCCGCAGCGCTGCTCCGGACATGCCTCATCTGATGATTGTCGGGCATAACCCGACCATGCAGGACATGGTTTTGTCCTTGGTTCGGTGGGATGAAGGACAGGCGGAGCAAAAAGCGCAAATCCGGCGAAAATTCTCAACCGGCGCTTTGGTGACGATTGACTTTGAGATAGATGGCTGGCCCGATATTGAGTACGAGGCCGGGCAGTTGCGACACTTTGTGACGCCAAAAATGCTGTAGGAAGAGGGCCGGTATAGTCGGCCCTCCCGTCACGCGGATTTGGTCAGCCTTCGCTCATATCGGCGATTTTTTTGTCCGTATTATACTGACTGAGGGCATAAACGGCCCAGATGGCCGCAGGAATCCACCCGATCATGGTAATCTGAAGGATCAGACAGAGGATGCCCTGAAAAGGCCTGCCAATGGTGAAGAAAACCAGAAACGGTAACAGAAGTGCAAGTATCAAGCGCATAAGTATGTCCTAGATATAATCGTATCAGTCATAAGCTTATAGAAGCCGGATCACTTCTTCAATAGGACGGCATATTCCGGACAATTATCTGCGGCTAATCGGGCTTTTTCTTCAAGCTCCGGCGGGAGCATCTCGTGATAGAGAGGAAAGGCCATCCCGAATTCGTCGGTGTCAAACAACTCAGGTGCGAGAGAGCCGCATCTGTTATGGCCCTGGCACCTTTTAGAGTTTACTTTCACAAACATTGATTGTCTCCTTCTCAAGCCCAACCTGTCGAATAAGCCGCCGTCGCGCCGCCATCGACAACGATATGCCGACCGTTCAGCCAGGACATCCGCCGTTCAGCCAGGACAATCACAGCTTCCGCTATTTCATCAGGAGTTGCAGCTCGTCCGGTTATATCAATGAGGGCGGCCATATTGTCTTCACCGGTATCCAGAGTGAAGTCAGGCAGCAAAGGTGTTTCAACAGGCCCGGGGCCAACATCATTGACTGTGATGTTACGTTTGATGCCTTTACCTGCCAGCATCATGGTGTAGACAACAACGGCCTCTTTCGAAAAAACATAGGCGTCAGTACCGATTTTGTCCGCGTTTTCCCGCCACCACTTGAGGCCTTCAGCGAAACTGCCTGTTGCCAGAAGATCCTTGTATAAACCGCGGCGTTTGCGCCAGTTATTGCCGGCAAGGGAAGCAACATTAACAACGGTTCCTCCCTCCTCAATTTTATCCCAGACCTGTTCCGTCAAATATCGGAGGCCAAACAGGTTTACTTTCATGGTCAAATCAGCCCCATGCCGAGCAGGCACTCCGGCAATATTCAATAGCGCCGAAAACGTACCGGATAAGGTTGAAACAGCGGTATCAATGGAAGAAGGGGCACTCAGATCACAAAGTCGGTGATCAACCTCTGGATTCGCACCCGCTTTAATGTCCAGAGAAATGACATGGTGTCCGTGTTCGACGAGTTTTTTTGCTGTTGCCTCTCCGATGCCGGACGAACCGCCGGTCATGACAATCTTCTTATTCATATTGGTTCCTTTCAAAATTTTACAGGGACGCGCCTCGCCCCTCGAACCTGGCCTGTTGACCAGGTAACAGCTCCCGGATCGGTAAGCGTAAAGTCGGGAATGCGCTCGAACCAGATCCGAAGGGCAGCATCCATTTCCATTCTTGCAAGATTGGAACCGGCACACCGGTGGTGACCAATGCCAAATGCAACATGACGGTTTTGCTCTCGATCTAAAATGACCTCATCGGGGTTTTCGAACTGAGCAGGGTCTCTGTTGGCGGCGGGGAAATTCATCATCATTCTTTCCCCTTTCTTGATCGTTATTCCGTTATATTCCAGATCCTTCATGGCAATTCTGCCTGGTGAGACAGGGGCGTAGAAACGGAGCAATTCCTCAATGGCGGATGGAAATAAACCAGGTTCAGACGCCAGGCGTTTGCGGTCATGATCGTGCGTTGCCATATGAAACAGCGAAGAACCTATTGAGCTCCATGTTGTGTCAATACCGGCAATCAACAGTAACACGCACAGATTGACGATAATCTTGTCAGTCAGTGGGGCGCCGTCGATGTCTTTTGTGATAAGGTCCGAGATGTAATCTCCTGTCGGATATCGCCTGCGTTCTTCAATCATGTCCTGAAAGAAAGTTGTCATGGCTTTTAGATTGTCCCGTCGGGCATCAAAATCACTAAAGCCATCTTCAATGAGGCCCCTTACCCAGCTCACAAACTCTTCGTTTCGTGTTTCATCGATGCCAAGCATGTGGGCGATCACCCGCGGGGTGATTTGCTGGGCATAATCCTCTGCTGCGTCGCATTCGCCCTGATCGATAAAACCATCAATCAACTGGTGGCATAATGCTTCGGTGTAGGGGCGGTGTTTCTCAACGGCTTTAACTGAGAAGAAGGGCAGGATGAGGCGCCTGACAGCAATACTCTCCGGTGGATCCATCGTAATGGGAGGATTTACTTCCGTGTGATAATCCGCAAGAAGATCCTTGTCTGCCTGCATCGGGGCGATGGAGATCTGCCGGTTTGACAATATATCCGTTTCGCGCACAAGACGCTGAGCATCATTATAGCTCGTGGTCATATACAAGCCGCCGTTACGGCCTGTATGAGCGATCGGACATGTCTGGCGGATTTCGCTCCAGAAAGGGGCGGGATCGCGACTGTATTGAGGATCAAATATGTTAAAGTCGGTCGTCCAGTCCTCTACCGGTTTTGTCTCATCCATACTATTTCCTCCCTAGATCGCGGCCTTGGGATTTTCTAACTCGGGCTCTTTTATTTTAAAAAAATGATATTAAGGGAAAAAGTTGTTGTCAATGACAAATAGGTGTTGTCATATGGCAATTATTTGTTATCGGCAGACTGTGAGGCTTGATGACCGAGGTCCTGAAAAAACCCGTTGTCGCGGTTCAGCGCAGCATTGCGATCTTGAAACTACTGGGGGCTTCAAAAGAACCGCTGGGAATTCATGAACTCGCAAGAGCGCTTGAGATCGTTCCAAGTACATGTATGCATATCCTTAAGACTCTGGTTCATGAAGGAATGGTCAGTTATGAGGAAAGCAGTAGGAAGTATCGATTAGGGTCTCTGGTTTTAAGTCTTGCTGCGGATTTATCGGACACCAACGACTTCATTCAGAATGTGCAGCCACTGCTTGATGAAATTGCGGCAAAACATCATGTTACCACAGTAGCCGCCTGGCTGGAGGGGAAGGAGCGTATCGTTGTTGTCGCCAAATCCCAGATCTCTTCGAATTTCAGCATCAACGTCAATATAGGAAGTCGTTTTCCATCGTTTGTCAGTACTGCCGGACAATGCCTGGCGGCCTTTACGGATGTTCCGGGTGAGTTGCTGCGTCGACATTTTGATCAGGTCAACTGGCAAAATCCGCCTGATTTTAAGGAGTGGGTGAATGATATCGATAAGGTGAGGCAAACCGGTTTTGCAAAAGACCAGGATCACTTTATTGACGGAGTTACAATCTTGTCGGCCCCGGTGTTTGATATTGAGGGAAAACCAACTCGTTTTCTTTCCGTGATCGGGTTTTCCCAATCGTTGAACGGTGATACGGGCGAAAAGCTTGGTCTTGTCCTGAAGCAGGCAGGGGATGAAATTTCTAATATATACACCTAGTGATTTTATCGTCTGTCGATCCAGGTGGGGTAAAGGTGTGGGAATTGGAATTTTTAAGGATCGATTCAGGCGAATCAAATCTTGTCGACGTCACTGTCAGGTGAGTGAAAAAATAAGAACAAAGCTAAAACAAATATGAAAATAGTATATATATCAAACGGTTATTTTTTTTCTTGTCAATGAGAACAAAACATGTACATTACTCATATTGCATCCGGGACAGACCTGTGAAATAAGGGGAAGGGATACATGGTACAAACAGCATTAAAACTCGTTGAAGCAGGTGGCATGGATAAGAAGAAAGCGCTGGAAGCAGCAATGAGCCAGATTGACAGGGCCTTTGGTAAGGGGTCGGTCATGAAACTGGGTCAACAGGAAGCTCTGGATATTGAAGCCGTATCAACCGGTTCCGTCGGGCTTGATATTGGTCTTGGCATTGGCGGTTTGCCGAAAGGCCGGATTATCGAAGTTTACGGCCCTGAAAGCTCCGGTAAAACAACCCTGGCCCTGCATGTCGTTGCGGAGGCACAGAAAGCGGGTGGAACCTGTGCTTTTGTGGATGCGGAACACGCACTGGATCCTGTTTATGCCAGAAAGCTGGGGGTTGATATTGATGAGCTGCTGATTTCCCAGCCGGATACGGGTGAACAATCTCTGGAGATTGCCGACACTCTGGTGCGATCAGGGGCCGTTGATGTTCTGGTTGTGGATAGTGTTGCCGCGCTGGTGCCGCAAGCGGAACTGGAAGGCGAGATGGGAGATACCCATGTCGGTCTCCAGGCTCGACTGATGAGCCAGGCGCTTCGCAAGTTGACCGGATCGATTTCCAGATCCAACTGTATGGTGATCTTTATCAATCAGATCCGGATGAAGATCGGTGTCATGTTTGGTAGCCCGGAAACGACCACAGGCGGAAACGCTTTGAAATTCTATGCCTCCGTTCGCCTTGACATTCGGCGGATCGGTCAAATCAAAAACAAGGATGAGGTTGTTGGTAACCAGACTCGGGTCAAGGTGGTAAAGAACAAAGTGGCCCCTCCTTTCAAGGTCATTGAATTTGATATCATGTATGGAGAGGGGATTTCCAAAACCGGTGAGATTCTGGACCTTGGCGTGAAAGCGGAAGTCGTTGAAAAATCAGGATCCTGGTATTCTTATGATAGTCAACGGATTGGCCAGGGACGAGAACAGGCTAAAGCCTTCCTGAAGGAAAACTCCGACATGGCCAATGAGATTGAAAAGAAAATCCTGGCACATGCCGGTGTGCTATCCGAGGAATTACAGGGCGAACCTGAAGAGGATGAAGAAGACGCTTGATACGTCTCTTAAGTCATTCGATCAAGGATGAGAGAACCGGTTCTGAAAAGGACCGGTTTTTTTTATGTCAATCGGCAGCAGATCCGCATGACTAATTCCTTGCTCTTAATGCTGTATCAGAAAGAAGGCATTTACCCGTTTACAGAGGGAAATGGTGCCTTATACTATTTCAAAATAATAAGAATGAGGTCAGAAATGACACCGCGAGAAACGACTGAAAAACTGATCGGTACCTGGTTTTTAAAAGACTGGCACTCCCTCAAAAACGATGATTTTTATGCCTATCCCATGGGCAAGGGAGGGAAGGGACAACTGATTTATACGCGGGCTGGGCGCATGTCCGGATTTTTGATGCGGGCGGATTTCGGGAATGAACCGGCACGCAGTGATACACAGGCCTCCAAAAGCCTGTCCTATGCCGGTACCTGGCTTGTAAAGGGAGATGAGGTTTATCATACCGTTGATTTGTCGACCATCCCTGAATGGATCGGAACGGACCTGATCCGGACCATCGTCTGGCAAGACGAGAACCTGCTCCTTAAGACAACGCCGCAGCCGGGTAGGGACGGCGCCTATTACCAGAATTTATTATTGTGGGAACGTCAGCCAGAGGAGATGTCCGATGATTGATCATGTTTCAGTACCTGTTCGGAACCTGACTGCAGGCACCGATTTCTATAAGGCGGTTCTGGAGCCTCTGGGCCTTACCCTGCTGGTAGAGCGGGAAAAGACAGTCGGTTTTGGAAAGAAATATCCGGAATTCTGGCTCAATGCCCGCCCTGATATGCCGGATCTTCCTTCGGACAATGGTTGTCACATCTGTCTTAGGACACGCACCGAGGAAGCCGTACAGGATTTTCATAAAGCCGCCCTTGCCCGTGGTGGCTCCGATGATGGGGCGCCGGGTCCCCGGCAGGCAGCGATGACAACTTATTATGGTGCCTTTGTTCTTGATCCGGACGGGAACAAAATAGAAGCAGTTTGCTTCCCAGGCTAAAGCATCGTTGAGGAGGTGGGAGGCCGTCGTTTCTAAACGATGTCCCCCCACTAGACAGGTTTGGGAAAACTTCCCAAGATAGCCGCTGCATCTGCCCGATCCCCCCCGACAAGACAGAATGCAGTCGACTGTCCCCAATACCCCGTTCATCAAAAAGAGGCCGGCTGCGCCGACCCCTTAAGGTAATCCTCCGTTTGGGGGAACAGGAGGATCACGGATTATTTTGATGCCTGTATCGCCGAAGCAATGCAGGTGATCTTTACCGTGAACAGGCAAGATCACTATGCAAGGTCAGGATGTTGCAGGCATCATCAAATTTGATGAAAATCCTTTAGTCGCTGGTTTCTTGGTTGTTTTTTGGACTTTCTTTTACGTCCTAAATACAGCAACCCCATGAGGGAACCCGCAAAAAGCGGCAATGCGGGAGGGAGGGGGATAGAACTCATTGTTGTAAAGTCGAATTCTGTAAAGACCATCCCCGAGCTGCTGCCGATCCATTCTGCGTCAAAATACAATCTGTCAAGAAGGCCAAATGTTGAAAGATCAATACGTGTTTGAGACGTCAGATAGTATGTACCAATGAGATCTGCTCCGCGATAGCCGGTAATCGTGAACGCATCTCCTGGAGAATAACCATTGGCTTGAAAAGACAGTCCGAAAATACTGTCGTTGAAGGTAATCTCCATATCGCCGGCACATCCGCGATTTTTAGAGCAAATACCTCCATAACCGGTTGTGTCGCCATAAGTGTAGGGAGCTGTTGGTTGAAAGGTGCCTGGGTAGTTATTTGGCTTGATCGCCTTCAATGTTGCATTTGGAAGTACAACGGTGTCGTAGATAGGATCAAGTCCTAGTGACGTGAAATCTAATGTATCCGATTGTGAAAAAGCAGAAAATAGGCAAATAGATGCGACAAGAACGGTACCGAATTTTACTCTGTATCTATAAAAAAACGTCATAAGAAAGTCTCCGTGATAAGAGTTTTGATCGACATGTACTTTCTTTATGGTTGTTTTTTAACTGCGTGTAATTCTTGACGAGAATTTGATTTTTTAAAGAAAAAAATAAGATCAGCGTTACTGTCACTTTCAGAAAGATTGACATCACCCTTGATGAAAGCGGCTATAAATCAGATAATAAAAAAGCCGGTCACTGGACCGGCTTTTCTTAATCAGGACCTTCGCTTACTGCTGTTTTCGGCGGCGGCTAAGATAACCAAGCCCCATTAGAGCCGCCCCAAATAGCGGCAGTGCGGCCGGTAGAGGAACGGCTGTTACCGTCGTGAAATCAAAATCTGAAAATCCATAACCATAAGCATCAAGGCCAGGAATTGTACCCTCATAATCCAAGAAGAGACGATCCATTTGCCCCCAGGAGCTTATATCGAGTGAAGCAACATCAAACAACGTCATTGTATTGACAAGTGTGCCGCCCAGATAACCCATAACCGTGACGCTATCACCCTCATCATATCCATCTATGGCAAAAGACAGGTTTTCGATGGTTGAATTGAATTGGATGTCCAGGTCCGCTTGACAGGTAACACCAATCGCTCCGCAGAGCCCACCAAATCCATTTGTTGAAAGGGTGCTCTCTATGAAGATGCTACCGCTTGATGACGTAATGGTCGCATTGGAAAGAACCGCTGGCGTTGCGAGAGCAGTATCTTGCGGCAGTTCTGAAAAATTCAGTGTGTCCGCCGCCGCGTTCAGCGACACCATAGCCGTCAGTGCCGCAACAGCCGTAATAGCTGCTTGCTTAAGGATTTTAATCATAATACCCCTCTTAATGTAAGAACTCACCTAACCCCTCTGTTTCGATCGAAACAGGTCTTTACTTGATACCGATACATATGAAACTCATTTGTGTGTTTTATGGGTGAGATTTTTATATTCTCTACAAAAAATCCACATAAAAACACAAATTATGTGGAAATTATTATAATATATAACTTGAATATGCAAGTTAAGTTTGTATGAAATCGCTATATTTTCCGCGAAACGGGATTGATCGGACACAAAAAAGGCCGGTGCAGAACACCGGCCTTTCTCACAATTATAAGATGAAAAATCAGCCCATGGCTTTTTTCAGGTTCGCGTCAATGGCATCCAGGAACTGGTTGGTGGTCAGCCAGGACTGGTCCGGTCCAACGAGAAGCGCCAGGTCCTTTGTCATTTCGCCGCCTTCAACGGTGGCAACACAGACTCTTTCAAGGGTTTCAGCAAATTTGGTCAGTTCCTCATTGCCATCCAGCTTGGCGCGGTGCAGCAAGCCCCGTGTCCAAGCGAAGATGGAGGCAATCGGGTTTGTAGAGGTTTCGTTGCCTTTCTGATGCTCACGATAGTGGCGGGTAACCGTACCGTGGGCGGCTTCCGCTTCCACTGTTTTCCCGTCCGGTGTCATCAGAACGGAGGTCATCAGGCCAAGAGAGCCGAAGCCCTGGGCAACGGTATCGGACTGAACATCGCCGTCATAGTTCTTACAGGCCCAGACGAATTTACCGTTCCACTTCATGGCACAGGCAACCATGTCATCAATCAGGCGGTGCTCGTATGTGATGCCCGCTTTGTCGAAGTCGGCTTTGAATTCATTCTGGAAGACTTCTTCAAACAGATCTTTGAAACGACCGTCATATTTTTTCATGATGGTGTTCTTGGTGGACAGG
>DIYE01000154.1 GCA_002428885.1 Alphaproteobacteria bacterium UBA6062 | reverse complement strand
TGGTGCGAGGCGGTGCCAAAGTGTTTCTGGCCGGCCCGCCTCTATTGAAAGCAGCAACCGGCGAGATCGCAACCGACGAGGAACTGGGCGGTGCAGAGATGCATTCTACCGTGTCCGGTGTTTCCGAATATCTGGCAGAGAATGACGCGGACGGCATCCGCATGGCCCGCGATATCATGGCCAACCTGCCCTGGAACGAAAGCGGCCCGGGCAAACCCTCCAGAGACTACCAGGATCCTCTTTATGATATTGAGGAGCTGCTGGGAATTGTACCGACAGATTACAGGAAACCCTATGATGTGCGCGAGGTGATTGCCCGCATCACAGACGGATCCGACTTCCTGGATTTCAAAGAGCTTTACGGCATTCACACCGTTTGCGGTCACGCCAAGATCGAAGGACAGTCCGTCGGCATTATCGGCAATAACGGTCCGATTGATGCGGATGGTGCAAGCAAGGCGGCACAGTTTATCCAGCTTTGCTGCCAGTCCGGTACACCGATCATCTTCCTTCAAAACACCACCGGTTTTATGGTCGGCTCGGAAGCGGAACAGGCCGGCATTGTCAAACATGGCTCCAAAATGATCCAGGCTGTTACCAATGCTACGGTGCCAAAGATCACCCTGCATATTGGCGCCAGTTTCGGGGCTGGGAACTATGGCATGTGCGGCCGTTCGTTCGACCCGCGCTTTATTTTCGCCTGGCCCAACAATCGGGTCGCCGTCATGGGCGGTGAGCAGGCCGCCAAGGTGATGTCCATTGTAACGGAAGAGAAATTCAAACGTATGGGACAGGAGCCCGACTATGACGCCCTGGAGAAAATGGAACAGGGCATCATCAAGCGCATGGAAAAAGAATCCGAAAGCCTGTTTGCCACGGCGCGTCTTTGGGATGACGGGCTGATTGACCCCAGGGATACCAGGAAGGTCCTGAGTTACTGCCTTTCCATCGCCCGGGACGGGGATGCCCGCAAAACCAATACAAATACCTTCGGCATCGGCCGGATGTAAGACGAGACAGGAGAGAGACTATGATTTACGGACCGGAACATAAGGAGTTCATGAACTCGCTGTCCAAATTCATTGAGCAGGAAATCAACCCTCATGTTGATCAGTGGGAAGAGGAAGGCATCTTCCCGGCCAATGAATTGTTCAAGAAAATGGGCGATCAAGGGTTTCTCGGTGTCTGCAAGCCGGAAGAATATGGCGGCATGGGCCTGGATTATTCCTACAGTCTCGCCATGTCAGAAACTCTTGGCACCATTAATTGCGGTGGTGTTCCCATGGCCATTGGCGTGCAAACCGATATGGCGACCCCTGCCCTGGCCCGGTTCGGATCTGATTATGTGAAGGAAAACTATCTGCGACCGGCCATCTCCGGTGATTATGTGGCCTGTATCGGTGTTTCCGAACCCGGTGCCGGTTCCGACGTAGCCGGTATCAAGTCAAACGCCCGTAAAGACGGGGATGATTATGTGATCAACGGCCAGAAGATGTGGATCACCAACGGTACCCAGGCCGATTTCATGTGTATGCTGGTCAATACCAGTGAAGGACCGATCCATACCAGCAAATCCCTGCTCGTTGTACCCATGGACACGCCGGGCATTACCGTCGAGCGAAAACTGGACAAGCTCGGCATGCGATCTTCCGATACGGCGCAGCTTTATTTTGAGGATGTCCGGGTTCCGCAAAAAAACATCATCGGTGAAGAAGGCATGGGTTTTACCTATCAAATGCTGCAATTCCAGGAGGAACGCCTGTGGGCAGGCGGCGCAGCACTCAAAGCCCTCGACAAAGTCATCGACGACACCATCGACTATACCCGCCAGCGAGAAGCCTTCGGAAATCCGCTGCTTCATAACCAGGTCATTCATTTCCGGATGGCGGAGTTGAAAACAGAAGTGGAAGCCCTGCGCTCCCTGACATATCGGGCTGTTGAGGATTATGTGGCTGGTGAGAATGTCACCATGCTGGCCTCCATGGCCAAGCTGAAAGCCGGACGCCTGACCCGCGAAGTGAACGATGCCTGCCTGCAATATTACGGCGGCATGGGCTTTATGAATGAAACACCGGTAACCCGGGCCTATCGCGATGGTCGCCTGACATCTATCGGCGGCGGTGCAGACGAGGTCATGCTGGGTATTATCTGCAAACTGATGGATACGCTGCCGAGCAACAGAAGAGGATAAAATCCATGGCCGCCTTTTCCAAAATCCTGATTGCCAATCGCGGGGAAATTGCCTGCCGGGTTATCCGCACCGCTCACGCCATGGGTTATGAAACCGTCGCGGTTTATTCGGAAGCGGATAAAAATGCGCCTCACACAAAACTCGCAACCGAAGCCATTGCAATCGGCCCCGCTCCCGTCGGTGAAAGTTATCTGAAAATCGATAACATTCTGGATGCCGCCCGCAAGACCGGCGCCGATGCCGTTCATCCGGGGTATGGGTTTCTGTCGGAAAATGCGGATTTTGCAGAAGCCTGCTCGGCAAATGAGATTGCCTTCATTGGCCCGTCAGCATCCGCCATTACCCTGATGGGAAACAAGGCGGAAGCCAAACGGCGGATGATCGATGCCGATGTTCCCTGTATTCCGGGTTATGAAGGCGAGGATCAGTCCGATAACCACTTTATCAAGGCGGCTGATGAGATCGGTTTTCCGGTTATGGTCAAGGCCGCAGCCGGCGGCGGTGGCCGCGGCATGCGTCTGGTGGCAAAGCCGGAGAAACTGGAAAAAGCGCTTTCCGGTGCCCGTTCGGAGGCCGAAAACGCCTTTGGCTCCGGAGAGCTGATCCTCGAAAAGGCCGTGATCGAGCCTCGCCATATCGAAATCCAGGTCTTTGCGGACAATCACGGCAATGTGGTGCATCTGGGGGAGCGGGATTGTTCCATCCAGCGGCGTCATCAGAAGGTTATTGAAGAGGCCCCCTCACCCGCTGTCTCGGAAACACTCCGGTCGGAAATGGGGGCGGCAGCCGTGGCGGCGGCAAAGGCCATCGACTATTCTGGCGCCGGCACTGTTGAGTTCCTGCTATCCCAGGATGGTGCCTTCTATTTTCTGGAAATGAATACCCGACTGCAGGTGGAACATCCGGTGACGGAATGCATTACCGGCTTTGATCTGGTGGAATGGCAGCTACGGGTTGCCCGCGGCGAAACGCTTCCCAGATCCCAGGAAGAGATCTCACTGACCGGCCACGCCATGGAGGCCCGCCTCTATGCGGAAGATCCGTATAAGAATTTCCTGCCAAAAGTAGGAACCCTGCTGAAATGGGAAACAGCCGAAGGCGTCGGTCGACGGGCCGATCATGGGCTGGAGGACGGCTTTGAAGTGACGCCCCACTATGACGCCATGATCGCCAAGATCATCACCTGGGGGAAAAGCCGTGAAGATGCCCGCCTCCGCCTGATCAGCGCCCTTAAGGAAACAGTGGATCTGGGACTGGTTACCAACCGGCAGTTCCTGATCGACTGCGCAGCTCATGACACTTTCCGGGACGGAGGTGCCACAACGGCCTTTATCGATACGCATTTCCCAAAATCCGTTCTGAAACGACCGGAGCCGGATGAGGATAGTCTCAGTCTGGCAGCAGTGCTGCATTATGTGAACCGCCAGCATCAGCAAGGCGGCTCAGTCGATGGCTGGGATAGCAGTGATGCCCTTTCCACACCCATCGTCCTGACTGTAGGTGATGAGAAAAAAGCCTTTACACTGCGGCTGCAAGGGGAAGGCTCGTTCATTGCCCAGCAGGGAGATAACAGTTCCGAAGTCACTCTTCTTTCCCACCAGGAATCCGCTGTTTCATATGCCGTCAACGGACATCGCCGGAAAGCCCGCTATATTTTTGACCGAGACAGTTTGCACCTGAATTGCGGTCCCTGCCAGTTTGAGAGCCGGGAGGTAACCCTGGCACCAGCCGGTGCGGAAGCCGGTGCCGGAGATGGCCGTATTCTGGCCCCTATGAACGGCCGGGTGATCAATATCCTGGTGGAGGCCGGAGCCAAGGTCAGCCGCGGGCAAACCGTTGCCATTTTGGAAGCCATGAAGATGGAACATGAAATCACGGCCAAGGTAGACGGTACAGTCAAACAGCTGGCCGCCAAAGCCGAGGATCAGGTAGCCACCCGGGCTCTTCTGGTGGAAATAGACCCCGCATAAGCTCAGGAGGAGAGAGATGGATCTGCTGGAACGGACCCCCAATCCCAATTTCACCGAAGAGCATCTGGCCTTTCGGGACACAATGCGCAAATTCGTCGAAACGGAAATCGAACCTTTCGCCGCCGAATGGGATGAAGCGGAAGGCTTCCCGCGGGAACTCTATAAAAAGGCGGCGGAAGTCGGCCTTCTCGCCATGGGCTTTCCTGAAGAATATGGTGGCCTTGAAACAGATATCTTTTATCTGCTGATCGGCGCGGAAGAAATGGCCCGGTCGGGTGCTGGCGGCGTTTCCGCCAGCCTCCTCAGCCATACGATCGGCGCACCGCCCATCAAGAATGTAGGCAATCATGCCCAGAAGGAAAAATATCTTCCCAAAATCCTGTCCGGCGAGTTGATCAGCGCGCTTGCCATCACCGAACCGTCCGGCGGTTCCGATGTGGCTAACCTCAAAACGACAGCCCGGCGGGAAGGCGATCATTATATCGTCAACGGTTCCAAGACCTTTATCACATCGGGTATGCGGGCGGACGTCTACACGGTTGCCGTCAGAACCGGAGAGCCGGGTATGAACGGTATTTCCCTGCTGCTGATTGACCGGGATACGCCGGGTTTCGACCGGACGCCGCTCAAGAAAATGGGCTGGTGGGCATCGGATACCGCAACCCTGTACTTTGATAACTGCAAAGTACCTGCGGAGAATCTCCTGGGCATCGAGAACCAGGGCTTCCAGGCCATCATGCTCAACTTCAACTATGAGCGCCTGTGGCTGGCGGCCGGGTGTATTTCCGCGGCCCGGACCTGCTTCAATGAAGTGACCGGTTATGCCAGGGAACGCATGGTTTTTGGCAAGCCGCTTACCGAAAAGCAGGTGGTCCGGCACAAGCTGGTGCAGATGGCGCAGGCCGTTAATGCTTCCCAGGCCTATCTGGATCAGGTGGCCTGGCGGATCGAGCAGGGCGAGCAGCCAGTTGCCGATATCTGCATGCTGAAAAACCAGGCCACCGAGACCATGGAATTCTGTGCCCGCGAAGGTGTCCAGATCATGGGCGGTGCCGGTTTTATGCGCGGCCCCAAGGTGGAGCGGATCTACCGGGAAGTCCGGGTCAACGCGATTGGTGGCGGGGCCGAGGAAATTATGCGGGACCTGGCGTCACGGCAGCTCGGTATCTAAGGTCCTACCCTAGAGGTCAGGGTTGAATAGCCCTGACACCTTCCATGGCCCTGTCAAAATCGTCAAAGGCGCGTAGTTTGAACGTTTCATCCCGGATTCTGGCCGTCCGAATCCGGTCACATCGGAAGGTCCGGATATCGCCTCGCAGCCGGTCCCAGGCCAGCACATACCAGATCGGATAACTGAATAGCAGATAATGGGGTTCGATATCCCGGTCGGTCAGATCACCGCTTTCCGCCTGATAGCGGATTGATAATGAGCGCTGAAGAACAAAGGACTGGTGAAGCAGCTCCGTTATCTCCGCCTCGGGCTTGATATAGCTCCCCTGCACCTGTATTGAGGCCGTTCCCGTTATCCGGATACGACGGTTAAGTGCGTTGACCCGGCTTTTCATTTCCTTGGAAAAGGACGCCATCAGCTTGGCTTTAATGGAGTGCAGATTGGCCATCAATAACGGGGATTTCATCTGCTCCACAACCGCAAGACTGACAAGCAGGTCCAAGGCTTCGGAATAGCTCAGCTTTAACTGGCCAAGCCCCCAGCTCCAGTGTAGGCGGACACCTCCGCCACGTCCCCGATCCGCTTCTATCGGCAGACCCTGGTCCCGCAGAATCTGAATGTCGCGGCTAAGGGTACGGGGACTGACACCGATTTCCATCGCCAGATCCTTGACGATCAGCGGCTCATCGGATTTCAGTCTTGCCGACAGAATATCAAGCCGGTGTAACCGATCTTTTACATCGCCTTTACGCATGAATCAAATAAGACACAAACTGTCATATTTGACAATAGAGTCAGCCGCATCGTTTCAAAGAAAAGGAAGAAACCATGTATAAGCCTATTACAGTGCTGGTCCCTTTCCGGCTGGCCGACGGTATCAGCGAGGCCGATCTTTTAAATGGCTCAGATATTTTTCAGGCTGAGTTTGTAGATAAAGAACCAGGTGTCCTGAGGCGGGAACTGGTGGCTAAGGAGGATGGCAGCTATCTTGATATCGTGCAGTTTCGCAGCCAGGAGGATGCTCTAAAAGTTATGGAAAAGGAGAGAACCTGTTCGATCTGTCATCGTTTCTTTTCTCTGCTTGAAATGAATGACAGCGTGGAAGCCGAAAGCAGCATGTCATTCTACAGCACCCTGGCGGTTTATGAATAACCTGGCGAAAGGCGGTCGGTTGGCGGCACTACTGATGTATTGGAATGTCGGATGAAGGTGTGGCCGGCACACATACCGGCCACGCAGCTACATCATCCATTCTTCCAGCGTTTACGGTGTTTTCCGGGACCTTTCATATCCCCCAATTCTTCGGCTGACAGCTTACCATCCTGATCCTTGTCAGCACCTTTAAAGCGTTTCAGGATACGGTCCGTAAATTCGGCTTCGCTGACAAATCCGTCACTATCCGTGTCAAATTTCATCATTTTCTTGGCCACCATCTTTTCACGAAACTTTTGCGGCCCTTTGGCTGCTTCTTCCTTGGTAATCACGCCATCCTTGTCGTCGTCCATCATATTGAAGAAATTAGACTGCTTTTCCGCCATTTCGGCGCGGGTAACTTTGCCGTCTTTGTTGAGGTCATGGCGCTCAAACATCTTCTTTACCCTATAGTCTCCGCGGTCATCAGACATTGCCATGGCACCGACAACGGCAACCGGCAACGCCATAACAGCCAAGACAGCACCAGCAATAACTACACTTTTTTTCATATCATCATCCTTTCGGTGTGAGGTCTCCCCTTGAACGAAAGAGACCACCCCTCTCCGTCGCAACAATTTTCAGAAAAAATATTGAACGTCGTTCATTTTTATGAACAATAACATAAAAATATAAGGATTTATCATGCCTGACGATATCGTTCTTTATGAAACCACGGGTCGGATTGCCCGTATTACCCTCAATCGCCCTCATGCCCTGAATGCCATCACCGATGCATTGCCGGGCGCCATAAGGGTGGCCGTCGAGAAAGCCAACGCTGACGATGATATTCATGTCATCATCCTGCAAGGGGCCGGCCGGGCTTTCTGTTCCGGATATGATCTCAAACAATATGCGGAAAATCCGGGCAGCAACCCGGGCTTTCAGGAAATGCCCTGGGACCCGACCCTTGACTATAAAATGATGATGGGGAACACCCAGGATTTCATGAGCATTTTTCGCTCCTACAAGCCGGTCATCGCCAAGATCCATGGCTATGCCGTTGCAGGAGGCAGTGACATCGCCCTCTGCGCCGATATTGTTATCATGGAAGAAGATGCGAAGATCGGCTATCCCCCGGCCCGCCTGTGGGGCTGTCCAACGACTGCCATGTGGGTCTACCGCCTGGGCGTCGAACGGGCAAAACGCATGTTACTCACCGGCGATCTTGTTGACGGAAAGGAAGCCAAGGAGCTGGGACTTGTCCTGGATGCCGTTCCTTCGGATAAACTGGAGGACCGGGTCATGGAGCTTGCGGAGCGCATGGCAGGCGTGCCAAAAAACCAGTTGATGATGCAGAAGATGATGATCAATCAGGCGCTTGATAATATGGGACTTGCCTCCACCCAGATGACGGCAACCCTGTTTGACGGCATTACCCGCCACAGCCCGGAAGGTGTCTATTTCAAAAAACGGTCCGAAGAAGTCGGCTTCCAGCAGGCCGTGAAGGAACGGGACAGCGGGGACAATATCGCTGAATGACGGACAACAGCCTGAAATCTGACCGCAAGAAAGAAGTCGCGGCTTATAAACGCCAGAAAATACTGGCAGCCGCGGCGGTTCTGTTCCGTGAAAACGGTCTCGAAGGTACGACAATGCGGGCCATTGCCAGGCAGGCCGGCTATTCGACCGGCGCGCCTTACGCTTATTATCAGTCAAAAGAGGAAATCTACGCAGATCTTCTCGGTGCTTCCCTTGTCAACCTGACAAAGGCCGTCAAAGCCTCCAATTCGGTGGTTGATCTTTCGAAAACAGAGGTCGTCCGCCGGGTCTTTGCTGCCTATTTCACCTACTATCATACTCATGCGGAAGAGTTGCAGCTGGGCCTCTACCTGTTTTCCTCAGGCGAGGTCAAAAAGCGTGGCTTTTCGCCGGAAACTAATGATCAGCTAAACGGACGCCTCCTTAGCTTATTGGGCTTTATGGCCAACAGCCTGCATAAGTTGGAAGGAGTGAACGCCGTCAACGCCCAGAGGGAAACACTGGACGCCGTTACCTATTTTACCGGCGCTCTGCTGCTCTCCAGCACCGGTCGTCTCGACATTATGGGCGCGGATCCGCAAGAAATGATCGACCGCTACATCTCTCAAATGCTAGAAAGGCTGGAGAATAAATAAAAAGAACAAGCCGGGAGTATCTCCAAAATATGAGCGGGTATATTGAAAGCTTCAGGGGCCACGTCCTGAACAGCCAGTGCGATCTGATGGGTCATATGAATGTCCAGTTTTATAATGGTTGTATTAGCCAGGCCATGGCAACCATGTTTGCCGCCGTCGGTCTTCGGCCGGAAGACATGAAATCCAGAGAGCGCGGTTTCGCCGCCATTGAACAAAGCAATCGCTACCATGCAGAACTGTTGCCCGGCGATATCATCCATATGGAAAGCGGTGTCCTGAAGTCTTCTTCCCGAACCCTCACTTTTCATCATAAGCTTTTCAATAGCAGTACGGGAAAGCTGTCCTATGAGGCAACAATCACGGCCGCTTTCATGGATCTTGAAGCCCGCAAAGCTATTCCTTTCGAAGAGGAAATGAAAAACAATATCGCCTCCCTCACAGTTATCGGGGAGGACGCCTGATGACGGATTTAGCCAGCAAACTAATCAACTGCTACCGAGGTACGGTCGAGGCTTGGGAATGTGATCAGATGCAGCATATGAATGTGCAATTCTACACCTCCAAAGCAGCCGCGGCCTTTTCTCACTTGCAAAATGCCCTTGGCCTGACACCGGAACGGATCCGCTCTGAAAAGAAATCCCTGCGATTTCGAACCGTGCGCATCCAGTATAAATCGGAAATGCGGATGGGAGGCCTACTGCATGGATTTGCCGGGATCCGGGATGTCCAGAATGACAGCATCACTGCCTTTATCCATCTTCATGACAGCCATAAAGGTGTTGTGTCAGGTGTTTTCGAATTTACCGCGGATTACCGGGATCTGGAAAGCGGGGAGCAGTCCGCTCTGCCTGCGGATGTGAAAGCAGTCGCCCTCTCCCTGAAAGACGAACATTCGGATCAGTATAAACCCGCTCCCATAAAGCATACGCTCCTACCAGCGAAAGCCATGGATCATATGTTTGAAACCAACCGCTCTGCCGTAGATGTCTGGGAATGTGATGCTTTTGGCAATATCGAAATGCAGCCGGTAATCGCCCGCTTCTCCGACGCAGCCAGTCACATTATGAAATCCGTCGGCATCACCCGCCAGATGCAGAAAGCCCGCAATCTGGGATCAGCTGCTCTGGATTACTATTCGGAATATAACCAACCCGTTAAAATGGCAGCATCTCTGTATTTGCGAAGCGGTTTGCTGGAACGAATGAATAAAACCTTTGTTTTCGGCCACCAAATGATCAACTGCGATACGGGCGATATCGTCAATACGACAACGGTTTTGGGTTGCTATTTCGACATGACCGCCCGCAAAGCAGTACCGCTTCCCGAGGAGTACCGGAATGTTCCCGAAGAGCAACTTTTGAAATATCAAATATAAGTATGACATTTCCGATCTTGCCGCCCGCATGTCACACCCCGTATCCTTTCCAGGATTAAATGGGAGTGAAATATGAGCGATTTCTGGCTTGGTATCATTGGCGTCCTTGTCGGAGGAGGCGTCAGCCTCACCGGCAGCATTCTATTGGAACAATTTAAGTCCCGAAAATCGAGAGATCTGGATAACCGGCGAATAGCCCTTTTGAAGAGGATGCTGGAAAACCCGCCGGCAGGAAAAGAATGGAGGACATTGTCCGCCCTATGCGGCGTTATCGGTGCTGATGAAGCAACAACAACGCGCCTGCTTATAGAACTCGGTGCCCGCGGCAGCGAAACAGGCAACGGCAGTTGGGCCTTACTGGAAGATAAACCACTTCGCTAGGCTGCTATATCATTGCGGACCATACAGAAGGGTTTCGTCACTTGTCTCAGTAAGCCTGATACGTTTGTAAAAGACCATACCAAGACGCTCCAGCAGACTTTGTGAAGGAACATTCTGCGGACTGGTGATGGCGACAATGGGATCCAGCCCCAGCGTGTCGCGCCCATAATCCATCAGGGCCTTGGCACCTTCCAAGGCATATCCGCACCGCCAATATGTCGGCAGATACGCAAAACCAATATCCGCGTGCTCAAGGCCGTCCCGTTTGATCAATCCGGAAATTCCAATGGGCGTCCCCTCTTCTTTTAGCCGGACAATATACGAACCATAGCCATTCATTCGATATTGCAGTTGCAAATCCCGGATATAGTCATGGGCGCTTTCCAGATCATGGACACCTCGATCGCCGATAAATTCCAAAAAAGAAGGCTGAGTCAGTAAATCCAGGACAAAAGGCGCGTCGCTGCGGACAGCCTCGGCGAGTTGAAGTCGCCCGGTTTCCAAAATCACCTTTCCGCTCATCTCAGTCATTCAAGATTTCTCCCTGATATCGGTTATAGGACATAGACGCCTAAAAACAAAACGGCGTGACACACATGACATGCGCCACACCGTTTACGGGAGATAACTTTAGGATCAAGCCGTATAGAACTGCTCACCCTTCTCAGCCATACCGCGAAGCAACTGAGGCGGTGTGAAGCGGGCACCATAAGCCTGCGCCAACCGGTCACATTCGGATATAAAGGTTGCAATACCTGTTGTATGGATCTGGCTGATCGCCCCGCCTCGGGAAGGCGCGAACCCCCACCCCAGAATGGAACCCACATCGGCGTCTTCCGGTGTGGTCACAACATTTTCTTCAAGGCAGCGGGCCGTCTCAACAGACTGAATAAAAATCAGACGCTTGATAACCTCATCCACCGAAGGCTGCTCTTCTTCCGGCAATTGCGGGAATTGAGCGGCCAGGTCTTTCCAGAGATGCTTTTTACCGCCTTCCGGATAATCATAGAAGCCCTTGCCTTCGCGCTTGCCGACCCGACCAAGATCCTCAACCATTTTCGTAACCGCGTCATCGCTGGGGGACGGAATATATTTATCCCCGAGATCCACCTTGGTCTGGTTCCGGATCTTATAGATCAGGTCGAGCGCCACCTCATCGGCCAGGGCCAGCGGTCCCACCGGCATACCGGCCATCTTACCGGCATTATCGATCAGTGCAGGATTAATCCCTTCGGCCAGCATGGCGATACCTTCATTCACATATGTGCCAAATACCCGGCTGGTATAGAAACCGCGACTATCATTGACCACAATAGGCGTCTTGCGGATCGCTTTCACATAATCCATGGAACGGGCCAGGGTTTCCTGGGACGTTTCCTTGCCGCAAATGATCTCGACCAGCGGCATCTTGTCGACCGGCGAGAAGAAATGCAGGCCGATAAAATTGGCAGGCCGTTCGCTGGCCTCCGCCAGGCCGGTGATCGGCAGGGTGGAGGTATTGGACGCAAAAATGGCATCAGAGGCAATGACCGCTTCCGATTTTGCCGTGACATCCGCTTTGATCTCGCGGTCTTCAAAGACCGCTTCGATTACCAACTCGGCTCCGTCCAGCGAAGCATAGTCGGTTGTCGTGGTAATTTTCGAAAGAATGGCATCGGCTTTTGCCTGATCCATTTTCTTGCGGCCAACGGCTTTTGACAGCAGCTTTTCGGAATAGGCTTTACCGCCATCCGCCGCTGCCTGATCCCGATCAATCAGAACCACATCAATGCCAGCCATAGCCGTTGCGTAAGCAATTCCGGCACCCATCATGCCGGCACCAAGAACGCCGACTTTGGTGAATTTCTGGGTTGGAAATTCTTTCGGACGGGAGGCCAGCTTGTTGGCATTGCCAATCCCGAAGAACAAAGAGCGGATCATGTTCTTGGCTTCGGGAGACGAGCAGGTCTTCACAAAATAACGCGTCTCAATCTTGAGGCCGTTATCAATATTGACGCAGCATCCCTCATAGACACAGGACATGATGTTAAGCGCTGCCGGGAAATTACCATTGGTTTTCTCACGGAGCATGGCATTTCCGGCCGTAAAGGTCATCATGCCGTTTGGGCTCATGGGGGCACCGCCCGGGATACGGAAACCTTTCTTGTCCCAGGGCTGCACAGCGTCTTCAGGACCGGCAACCAGCACCCATTTTTTCGCAGCAGCCAGCAGTTCATCCGCCGGCACCACCGCATGAATAGCACCGGCTTTCAGTGCTTTCGCAGGGTTCAGGTGAGTGCCTTCCAGAAGGAGCGGCAAGGCTGCCTGAATACCGATAAGGCGCGGCAAACGTTGCGTACCGCCGCCGCCCGGCAGCAGACCGACCTTCACTTCGGGAAGACCAATCCTCGCTTTGGGGTTATCTGCGGCGATCCGGTGATGACAGGCCAGGCAAATCTCGAAACCGCCGCCAAGAGCTGTTCCGTTAATAGCTGCCACGAACGGTTTGCCAGAGGTTTCAATCGCCCGGAACATCATCTGAAGTTCCATACCGTTTTCAAACATCTCTTCAGCGCCGTTCCAGCCCTGCAGCATTTCAAGATCGGCCCCGGCGATAAAATCAGGCTTTCCGGAAGTAATGACTGCGCCTTTAACGGCGTTATCTTCCGTTGCTTTTTTGACGGCCTCGGCAAAGGCCGGAATGCTGTCATTGTTCAGCACATTCATGCTGCGATCCGGCATATTCCAGGAAATAACGGCAATGCCGTCGCTATCCACTGAATAGTCAATCATTGTCTGTAGCCCCTTTTACACACGTTCGATAATGGTTGCCGTGCCCATGCCGGCACCCACACACAGGGTGACAAGGGCCGTATTCTGATCCCGCCGCTCAAGCTCATCCAGCACGGTTCCAAGGATCATGGCACCGGTTGCGCCGAGTGGATGCCCCATGGCAATCGCACCGCCATTGACGTTAATCTCGCTGTGATCGACTTTCATCACATCCATGAAGCGCAGGACCACACCGGCAAAAGCTTCGTTCAGCTCCCAGAGATCAATATCCGCCGGAGTCATGCCTGCCCGCTTCAGGGCTTTTTCGGCTGCATAGCTCGGGCCGGTCAGCATGATGGACGGCTCACTGCCGATGGAGGAGAAGGATTTAAAACGGGCACGGGGTTTGGCATTGATCTGTTCCCCGGCTTCCTTGTTGCCGATCAGAACCGCAGCGGCGCCATCCACAATACCGGAGGAGTTACCGGCATGGTGAACATGGTTCAAATCTTCCACTTCCGGATAACGCTGCTTGATCACCGCATCAAAACCATATTGCTGACCCTGTACCGCGAAAGACGGATCGAGAGCGCCGAGAGACTGCATGGTGGTTTCCGGACGCATATGCTCATCATGGTCCAGAATGGTCAGACCGTTCATATCCGTGACCGGCACAACAGATTTTTCGAAATAGCCGTTATCCCAGGAATGTTTGGCCCTGTTCTGACTTTCAACAGCATAGGAATCCACATCATCGCGGGAGTAGCCCCATTTGGTGCAGATCATATCCGCGCCAATGCCCTGCGGTGCGAAATAAGTACCGAACGCTACCTGCGGATCCGCGGACCAGGCGCCGCCGGAAGACCCCATCGGCACACGGGACATGCTTTCCACGCCACCGCCAATGGTCAGATCACTCTGTCCAGACATGACCTGAGCCGCCGCCATATTAACGGCCTCAAGACCGGATGCGCAGAAGCGGTTGATCTGGACACCGGACGCTTTTTCATCATAGCCCGCATGGAGAGGGGCAACACGGCCGATCACGGCTCCCTGCTCACCGACCGGTTCCACACAGCCCAGGATGACATCATCCACGAGAGAGGTATCCAGTTCATTCCGGTCTTTAACCGCTTTGAGAGCACCCGCTGCCAGATTGATCGGGGACACTTCATGCAGCGAACCACTGGCCCGCCCTTTTCCCCGAGGGGTTCTTACAGCATCATAAATATAAGCTTCAGTCACTTCTTCCTCCCATTAATCCCCTCAGAGGGAACGGCTGATCAGTTCTTTCATAATTTCGTTGGTACCACCGTAGATCCGCTGGACGCGGGCATCCGCGTAGGAGCGGGCAACCCGGAACTCCCACATAAAGCCGTAACCGCCATGCAGCTGCAGACATTCATCGATCATTTTGTTCTCAAGATCGGAGCACCAGTATTTCGCCATGGCCGCCGTCTCTACAGACAGCTCGCCTTTGAGCAGTTCCTCGATACATTTATCGACGAAAACCCGGGCAATCTGCACTTCGGTTTTCATTTCCGCCAGCTTGAATTTGGCATTCTGGAACTGGATGATGCTCCGTCCAAACGCCTTGCGGTCCTTGGTATAATTGATGGTTTCTTCCAGGACCGCTTCCATGGTGGCCGTGGCGCCGATAGCGATCTGAAGTCTTTCCCAGGCCAGTTCCTGCATCAGGCAGACAAAGCCGTTGCCTTCACCGCCAAGGATGGCGGAGGCCGGAACCCGGACATCATCAAAAAACAGCTCTGCGGTGTCCTGGGCTTTCAGACCAAGCTTGTCGAGATTACGGCCCTTTTCGAAACCGGGTGTCCCGGCTTCCACCAGGAACAGGGTTGTCCCCTTGGCACCGGCTTCCGGATCGGTTTTAGTCACAACAATCACGAGATCGCACATATAACCGTTCGTAATGAAGGTTTTTGACCCGTTGATGACATAGTCATCCCCGTCACGAACAGCCCGGGTTTTTACGCCCTGCAAGTCAGAACCTGCGGCAGGTTCAGTCATGGCGATAGCGCCGATCATTTCACCACTGATCAGTTTGGGAAGGTACTTTTTCTTCTGTTCTTCCGTGCCGTAATTGAGGATATACGGTG
>DIYE01000155.1 GCA_002428885.1 Alphaproteobacteria bacterium UBA6062 | reverse complement strand
CAAAAACAGAATAGGTTTGAGACTTTTGATCATACAGATTGCGGCTGGCCTGACTGGTCGGCAAAGCAGCCATATCATAGAGCTGGCTTCCCTTGAAATCCTCGTACATAAAATACGTACCGGCAAGCCAACGGATATCCCCTTTGGCAATATCGGCCTTATCATGGGACGCGATGCGGAACTCCTGGCTGACCTGCCACTGCAATTCGTCCTGTCCCTGAACCAGCATGGACGTTGACGTGAAGTCACCATCCAGTACAGAATCCCAGTCATATCGACGGTAGGCTGAAACAGCATTGAAAGAGAAGCTATCAAAATCGTGGGTCAGCTTAATGCTTCCTCCGCCCCGCTGCACATTGCGGTCCGGCGGATAATCCAGATTTGATTTTTTATCCAGCGCCAGATTGACCGGCACATAGGGAATACCACCGTCATCATTGAGACGTTCATAATCCACACTGACTTTAAGACTGGTCGCATCACTCACATCAGCCAGCATGGTAAAGCGACCGCCAAAGGTATTGACATCCCCTTCGTCTATATTCTGTGTGTCATTGTCGATATAGCCGTCTTTTTTCGTATAGGTGAGAAAGGTCCTTGTCAGGACTTTTTCCGGGACCAGCGGGATATCAACGGCGCCGCGCAGGCGTCGACCATTTCGGTTGCCCAAGGAAACTTCTGTTTCCAGAGAATAGTCATATCCAGGTAGTCGCGGCACCAGATTAACCGCGCCGCCAATGGTATTTTTCCCGTATAGGGTCGATTGACTGCCGCGGACGATTTCAGCCCGCTCAAGATCATCCAGTGTGCTCGGGAAGCCCCAGGAGCGCCCCACATACACATCATCCACAAACAGGCCAACGCCCAGTTGCCGGTCAAGTCCGCCGTCAATACCCAGAGACCCGACGCCCCTGATCGTCAAGGGACCTGACTGATCATTGTAAACCGTATTGGGGCTGGTTTCCGCAAGATCTTCCAGCGAGTCAATCCGGCCTGTGCCGAAATCCTGCCGACTTTTCACGGTGAGGGAAACAGGCGTTTTTTGAGCCTCCTCCGCCCGGCGCCTGGCAGAAACCGTTATACTTTCCAGGGCAACAGGAGCATTGGTTGTTTCGGTTTGCTCCGATTGAGCCTGGGCAATACTGAAACCCGTTCCATAAACCAAACCCGATAAACCAACCAGTGAACAACATAAAGCGATACGCATAACAACTCCCCACCAAAATATGACACGCTATGAGATAGCGGGAGCCGCCTGTTTCCTGCAACGGGCTTGGCTTTGGGGATCCGGTCAAAGTCTTTCGGGTTTTTCCTGAAAAACTAAAATCTCCGTGGCTAAAAACCAACGATTTTCGCCGCTATTGATAATCATTATTAATTATGATACCTGATATATATCAAAGTCAGTAACTTTCATACCAGGATGGAGGACGCCTGTGACGGAAATGCACACCACCGCAGGCATGCGGATCTTTATCGAAAACAGCGAAATCCAGCAAGGAGAACAATGGGTATCTTCCATAGAACCCGGCTTATGGATTGGTGCTGTTGCCAGCGGGGAAATTCAGACCCGTCAGGACGGTTCCGGTGAACAGAACTGGCATGCCAACCTGACCACACATTTCTGGGCAGGTGATGGCCTGATGTCGGAACATAATGTTCTGAATAACGGTAATTTATCTTGCGTTTTTGTTCATCTCCCTGAAGACACAGTGGAGAATATCCTGGATCCCTCTGATATTCACCTTCTTAGGAAAAAGCACGACCAGGTATCGGCGGGCCTTTGTCCGGAGCATTTACGGCTGCTGGCCTGGCAGATGCTGGGATGCCCTTATTCAGAAGGCTCATCCCGAAAGCTCTATATGGCAAGCCGGGCACTGGAACTCATTTCCCATGCGGTGGCGATCAGCAAGCAGGATGTCGCAACACCCGGGCGTCCTGAAGCCGATCTGCGGCTCCGGTCTTCCCGCGATATCAAGCGCATTCACGAGGCTCGCTCAATTTTGCTGGCCAACCTCAAAGACCCGCCAACCGTTCCAAATCTTGCAAAAGCTGTCGGTCTGAATGCCAGAAAGCTCAGTCAGGGTTTTGTCGAATTGTTCGGACAGCCTGTATACGCTTATGTGAAGGAAAAGCGACTGGAAAATGCCAGGCTAATGCTGGAAAACGGAGCAACATCCGTTTCCCAGGTCGCATATCATTTTGGCTACAATCCGGCACATTTCTCAACAGAGTTTACCAGACGATATGGTCACACACCGTCTGCCGCCCTGAATGTTAGGCACCGGAACTAGAGTATTCTAATGGCTTACTTCTTGTCGCCAACGACAGTCATGCCAAGCGCTGTCCAGGCCTGCATACCACCACGATAATATTTAAGCTTTTCAACAGGGTATCCGATATTCTTCAGAGAATATCTAGCACCGACAAACATACCTGGCGTCTGACCACACCAGAAGCCATTGCAATATCCGACAATGGTTTTTGCTTTCGAGAAATCCAAACTCTCATCATCATTTTCCGCCACCCCGAACTCTTCCATAACCGTTGAGATCGCAACAAATTTATCGTCATTGAGCTGCGTATAAGGGACATTTACCGTACAGGGAATTCGTAAATTCCGGTGCCAGCTCTCGGTCCGGGTATCCACAATCACGATGTTAGGGTCTTTCTGGGCTTTCTGCATATAGTCGATAAATTCAAGCTCCCCTACGGTTTCAATACCGGGCGCCAGGCTGATCGGCTGCGGCCGTCCCCGGTCCGTTGTCTCATACAGAGCATGAACCTTGTTGCCTTTGGTCTGTTTCCGTCCGATTTTGCAGGTTTCACCGTTCAGAGTTACGGTGAATTCCTTCATGCCGTCCTTAATCAGACTCTCCGCCTGGGCCCCCGCGGCCAGTAAACATAAGGACAGGGCTGCTACAATTGTTTTTAGCATCAATATCTCCCAATAATATTATCGGCTGTTCTGTACTCGCGACTGACAGTCTAGTCCGTCTTTAAATATATATACATATGAATTTTTGAATTCATAAGTTTCCTTTCAATTGACGTCGGGAAAACTTGAAAAAAGGTACTCTTTCGGCCACTTTCCTTTTTGACATTGATAGACGATAACGCTATCGGAAACCCTTCACACACAAACCCGGATCCCAGTTTTATGTCTACACGCCAGGAAGAAAAAGATCGTCCACTGATCGAGAATATCCGTTTGCTTGGCCGCCTGCTCGGCGACACCGTGCGAGAGCAGGAAGGACAGCAGATTTTCGATATTGTCGAGACCATCCGCCAGACATCAACCAGCTTCCACCGCAAGAATGACACACCGGCTCGCCAGAAACTGGAGGAGATCCTGAACGCCCTGTCACCCGAAGTGACAGTGCAAATCCTGCGGGCTTTCAGCTATTTCTCCCACCTTGCCAATATCGCTGAGGATCAGCACCATATCCGGCGCATGCGCTATCATGAAAAAGCCGGCAGCCCCGCCCGGTTCAGCAGTGCAGAAAAAGCCCTGGAACGGGTCATGGAAGCCGGCTTCAGCGCAGATGATATTGTTGATTTCTATAAAACGGCACTGGCCAGCCCGGTCATGACAGCCCATCCGACCGAAGTCAGGCGTAAAAGCACCATGACCCGGGAGATGCGGGTTGCCGCGCTTTTGCAGGAACTGGAACAGGACTATTACACGCCCTCTGAAATTGCCGATAAAGAGGAGGAGCTGAAACGCACCATCCTCACCCTTTGGCAGACCAACCTGTTGCGCCGCTCCAAAATGTCGGTCATTGATGAGCTGAAAAACGGACTGAGCTATTTTGATTACACCTTCCTCAGGCAGCTTCCGAAATTTTACCGGCGGCTGGAAGACAGTCTCAAGCGGGAGTTAAAGGAAAGCACGGCACCGGCCCTCCCCTCCTTCTTCCGGATCGGTAGCTGGATCGGCGGTGACCGAGACGGCAACCCTTTTGTCACCGCAGATGTATTGGCAGAAACCTTCCAGCGCCAAAGCAGCCTGATCCTCAATCACTATTTGAGCGAACTCAACGAGCTTGGACGGGAACTGTCTCTGTCCGCCCGGGTTATCACTGTTTCAGATGCCCTTCAGAAACTGTCTGACACATCACCTGATACCTCCCCTCACCGGGTCGAGGAACCTTACCGCCGGGCGCTGGTCGGTCTTTATGCGCGGATTGCCGCAACCCTGCAATTCCTGGATAACGAAGAAGCACAGATTTCCCCGCTTGGGGAAGCACCGGTTTATGATAATCCTTCGGACTTCCTAGCTGATCTCTCCATCATCCGGGATTCCCTCATCGCCAACGGCTCCAAAACCCTCGCAGATGGTCGGCTTAGAGACCTGATGCGGGCTGTGGATTGTTTCGGCTTTCATCTGTCCTGCGTCGATCTTCGCCAGAACTCTGCCGTCCATGGTGCAACCATCCATGAATTACTGACCGCCGTCGGAGCCACGGATGACTATGAAAATCTGTCGGAAGACGAGAAAGTTGCCCTGTTGAGCGAGGAACTGGCCAATGCCCGTCCACTGATCCGGCCGGGCTACACATATTCCGAAGCGACGGCCAAGGAACTGGCCATTTTCCGTACAGCCGCAACCATCCAAAGCACGCACAATCCGGCCGCTCTCGCCACTGCGATTATCTCCAACACCCAGAGTGTTTCCGACATTCTGGAACTGGCTGTCCTCCTGAAGGAAGCCGGGATTGTCGATGCCGAGAGTGGTAGCCGGATGAATATGGTTCCCCTGTTTGAAACCATTGAAGACTTGCGCATCTGTCCGGAGATCATGGAGACATTGCTGTCAATCCCTGCCTACCGGAAGCTCGTGGACAGCATGGACGGTGTTCAGGAAGTTATGCTCGGCTATTCCGATAGCAACAAGGATGGCGGTTTTGTCACCTCCGGCTGGGAACTTTACAAGGCTGAAATCAAGCTTATCGATGTCTTTAAAAAGCATGGCATCCGCCTGCGCCTGTTCCATGGCCGCGGCGGTACTGTCGGACGGGGTGGCGGCCCTTCTTATGAAGCGATCCTCGCTCAGCCTTCCGGTGCGGTTGATGGGCAGATCCGGGTTACCGAGCAGGGAGAGATTATCTCCAGTAAATATACCAATCCGGAGCTTGGCCTTCGCAATATGGAAATCCTGTCCGCGGCAACACTGGAAAGCTCCCTCCTCTGCAAGGAAGCGCCGGCGCCGAAAGACAGCTATCTCAAAACCATGGAGACCCTGTCTGATACGGCTTTCGAAGCCTATCGGGATCTGGTTTACGGCACTGAGGGATTTGTGGATTATTTCTGGTCCGCCACGGTCATCAATGAAATTGCCACCCTTAATATCGGCAGTCGCCCGGCGTCCCGCAAGAAAACCCGACGGATCGAAGATCTCCGGGCAATTCCTTGGGTGTTCAGCTGGGCTCAATGCCGCCTGATGCTACCGGGCTGGTACGGGTTCGGCAGCGCGATTCAGGCTTTCCTGAAAGCGCATCCTGAGGATGGCCTGCAGCAGTTGCAGGACATGTATGAAAACTGGCCTTTCTTCCAGGCGCAGCTTTCCAACATGGATATGGTTCTCGCCAAAACCAGCCTGGCCATCGCATCGCGCTACGCAGAACTGGTGGAAGATGAAGAGCTGCGGACCCGGATCTTTACCCGGATTTCAGAGGAACATACAGCGACCGAGAAAGCGCTCTTATCCATTATGAAACAGGACAGACTGCTTGCGGAAAATCCGCTGCTCAGCCGGTCTATTCATAATCGCTTCCCTTATATCGATCCGCTCAACCACCTGCAGGTCCAGCTCCTGAAACGCTATCGCAATCATCAGGATGCGGAAAAAATCCTGACGGGCATTCAGCTGTCCATCAACGGGATCGCCGCCGGTCTGCGCAACAGTGGATAAACAAAGCTGTGTCAGGGAGTGTAATTACGGATATAGGCCGCAGGAGCGATATTAAACATGCTTTTGAAGGCTGCGGTAAAGTTGCTCACATGACTGTAGCCGACCTCCCAGGAAACCTGCTTGATGTTGGTTTCCCCTTCTTCAAAGCGGTTGCGGGCTTCCTCCAACCGCTTGAGGCGCAGGATTTCGAAAACCGTCCCGGAATAGAGCTCGCGAAATGCAGCATTGAGCCGCTTCTCCGTAATCCCCACATCTGCTGAAAGCTCTGACAATGCCGGTGGTTCCCGGAGAGAATTTGTCAGGATTTCATAGGCTTTCCTGGCAGCCTTTCGATCCTTTTCAGTGACCTTTAGAACGGCAGAGGCATTATTTCCTTCAATGGCGTGGGCAACCATACTGAAATAGAGCAACGCTGCACTTTCCATTTGCAGATTCCGAAGAGAACCAACCAGACCCGGCGCGATACTCAGGCTGACAGCCTGAAACATCTGCGCTGATACAGGATAAGCCGCAAAGCGCGTTACCGTTTCAGAAGGATCAACAAGCAGTTTCAACGCGTCCGGAACCTTATAATCCAGATACCGCTCCAGAACATCAGGCGGCAAATTGACACCAAACGACCGAACTTCCTTTTCCGCCTCCAGCGTAAAAGTCGCCGGTTTTCCGAAATACCTGAAATTGAGCCCTTGTGTTTGCGTCACAAAATGCTCATCCGTATCCGGAAACTGAAGGGACGCCTGCCCTTTCAGGGTCATTAAGGTACTGGACAGATGGTCTCCGGTGAGCGAGTCCACTTTCAGGGTCATCTTCTCAGCAGGGATAATCTTTGTGATGCTGACATAGCCGCCATTTTTCAGGCGATAGTTCAGAAATTCCGTCTCCCCCAGTTGCTCTTTCAGGGCGGAGTTATGTGTGACAACAAGGTTTTCAGACTGACCGGACTCGCTCTCCACATCAAGTTTGAAGCGCACCGGCTGCAAGTCTGTTCCTGGGGTATCATTCTCTCCACTCTTCTCGCTCACCCTTCCCTCCTGATTTGCCTCCATCTTGAAATATAAGGGATAAAGCTGTCTACAGAAATCAGGGCACAAAAAAACGGCGCCTCGTTTACAAGGCGCCGTTATGAGTATCCCCGTCCTGTCAGGCCAGGTTTTTCCGTTTCCGGCGATGAGCGATAAATCCGGTTACCAGGAGACCAGCGCCAAACAAAGGCAGTGCTGCCGGAAGCGGCACAACGGAAACGCTGATACCGCTGATTTTAAAGTCATCTGTGTTGAAAATTGTTCCGTCATAAGCGCCAATTCCGAAGAGGTCGCCGGTCCATACTTTGGCAAATGAATAAGTGCCGCTTTCTGGAATATCGACATTGAAGCCCAGATTATCAGAATCCAAAGAGCCATCGGCACCAGCATCAAAGAAGAAGCTAAACCCATCATCACGGTCGACATGCGTAAAGGACACGCTTTCCAGTGTCACAGTCCGGTCAAAATCAAAAACGATGAGATCGTTCCCATATTTTCCATCAACTTCGTGGCTGTTATCCCACTTCCGGGACATGCCGAGACCGCCCCAATACTGACCAACTTTATAATGAGGACTTGTTGAGACGTCTCCAGTTCCTGTGAAGCTTGCTGCGGTCGCGGTTACAGAGACACCGCTCTGCGTAAAAGTATAGGAAGGGGCAAGGCCACCGTTACCCCGGAAATCAAAATCTATCGTTGCCGCTTGAGCGGTCGCGCTGGACAGAACCAGTGCAAAGACTGCTGCAAAAAGTTTTTTCATATCCATCATGTCCTGTGTTGAAAGCGATATAACTATCGGACGTCTAATGAGGTTATCTGTGACGATGTAAGCCTTAAACAGAGACATAGGTGTGAAACACACACACACATACCTTTGGCGTTTGGCCAAGTCCGAGGACAAGACAGTCTTTCTATATTTTGACGTGCGGGTAAAATTCTGTTATTGAGTTAAGCTCAATTCAATAACGAAATAAGCAAATGACGCTAAAAACCACGAGAGCAGATAAACCAAAACGCAGACGGAAGTCGGCGGAGGAGACGCGGCGGCAACTTCTGACGGTTGCTGCGGATGAGCTGGTACGAACCGGTGGCGCACTCGAAATGGCGGAGCTGGCAAAGCGGGCAGGGTTGTCTGAGGGACTGGCTTATCATTATTTTGGTAATCGGGCAGGGGTTATTGCCGCCGTTGTGGACGCTTATTTTGATCGTTATGAGGACGCGGTTATCGATCTGAATTTTGAGGGCGCTACCTGGCAGGAGAGGGAGCAGAAGCGGGTTATCGAACTGGTCCGTTTTTACTGTGATGAGCCTTTGACCCCCGTCATTTTCTCGCGCTTAGGTAGTGAGACTGAGGTAATGACAGTGGAGACACGTCGCTCGGAGCGCATTATCGACCTTGCTGCGGCGAATATAAGTCGGGCTCAGGAGGCGGGCGATATTCCCCGCACCAGAGATCCCCGGATCCTCGGGGCTATGATGATGGGGGCTATTCGCTGGGCGATTGTTGCAGTCTGGCCTTCCGACGGGAACCTCCCTTCAAAAGATGAACTGGTGACGGAAATCTGGGCAGGGATAGAGGCTTTATCCCACGCGAGGAGCAAACGATAAGGAAAAGAACATGAACCGGGACACAGAAATTGCCTTGTTAAAACGCTGCCAGGCTTTGCTTGAGAGCCGGACAACCGAAGTTATGTCTTCGGAAGTCACAAGTCCTATTGACCGCTACGCCTGTAGCCGACGATTTGCGGCCGAAATGTCCGATATCTTTCGTAAAATGCCGCTGATTGCGGCTCATGCCTCGGAGCTTCCGGAACCGGGTAGTTATAAAGCGCTGGAATGGCTGGAAGATTTTCCGCTTCTGTTGACCCGGGATAAAGAGGGCGAGGTTCATGCCTTTGCCAATGTCTGCAAACATCGCGGCGGTAAACTTGCAGAAGACGGGGAAGGCTGCTCCAGACGCCTGGTTTGTCCCTATCATGCCTGGTCTTATGATCTGGATGGCAGCCTTAAAACAGTCCCTCACCAGAAAACCGGTTTCCCCGAATTTGATCTGGCTGGAACCAGACTGATGGAGCTTCCCTCTGCCGAGGCGTTCGGTTTTATTTGGGTTCAGAGGGATGGTGAGGGATCGCTTGATATCGCCAAGCATCTGGCCGGGCTTGGGACAGAGCTGGATCATTTTGCGCCTGCTGATCACGTGATCTTCGATCAGCAGGTGCAGGATTGGAATCTGAACTGGAAGATCCTGGTCGAGGGCGGTATTGAATCCTATCATTTCAAGATTGCCCATCGGAATACGATTGCCCCTCTCTTTAATGATAATTTGTCGATTTTTGATGAATTCGGACCTCATTTCCGGTCCGTTCTGACAAAGAAGGAACTTCGGGATCTGAAGACGCTACCGGAGGAGGAGTGGCGTATCCGGATCTGTGCGAATGTTCTTTATAGCCTTTATCCCTTCGCATCCGTCCTGATACAGCCCGACCATTTTGCCCTGGTCAATGCGATCCCGCTGGCTGCGGATAAAACACGTATCATTCTCCAGACCCTGGTTCCGAAGGACAGCCTGGGAAGTGACAATGCCAAGCAGCATTGGCAGGCTAACTTTGACTTGACCCGGGACACTCTTGTGGAGGACTTCTTGATCGGTGAACAGATCCAGAAAGGCATTTCCACCGGCGCGAATGACGCCTTTACCTTTGGCCGCTTCGAGGCGGCCCTCGCCCGTTTTCACGATATTACGGAAGAGAGACTGGCTGCGGATTGACGGGGGCTGGGCCGTGTCCTAAGCTGGAGCCGGTTTTAAGAAACAAGAAAAACAAACCGGCCTTCGGGCGAGTGGAGGAGGATATCCCGTGTCAAAAATAGAATTTTTCTTCGATTGTTCCAGCCCCTGGACCTATCTCGGGTTCGAAAGCATGGAGCAGATGCGGGAGCGTCGCCCGGATGTGGAGGTCATCTATCGTCCCTTCCTGGTCGGCGGCGTTTTCAATGCTGTCAATCCGTCCGTTTATGCGAACCGGGATAATCCGGTTCCTGCCAAACAAGCTTACACTAAGAAGGATATGCAGGACTGGTGCCGGTATGTGGGGGTCGAGATTGGCCAGCCGCCGGTTTTTCCGGTCAATAGCGTCAAAGCCATGCGCGGCGCGTTTGTTGCTGAGGAAGAAGGCTGTCTGGTGCCCTACGCCCGCGCTGTCTTCAAGCGTTACTGGACGGATCTTGCCGATATTTCCCAGGATGAGGAAATGGCGACGATTGTTCGCAGCGTCGGGTTGGATGAAGCGTCGTTTTTCGAAAAAATCCAGGATCAGGCTTATAAAGACAAATTACGGGATAATACAGAGGAACTGATCCGGCGCGGTGGATTTGGATCTCCAACCATGTATCTGGATGGGGATGACATGTATTTCGGTAATGACCGTATCGCCATTGTCGAAGCCAAGCTGTAAGGGGGTTATCGTGATTGATCTTTATTATTGGCCCACCCCCAATGGCTGGAAAATCTCCATTGCGCTTGAGGAAATGGGACTGGCTTATAACTTGATCCCCGTCAATATCGGGCGTGGGGATCAGTTCAAGGAAGCGTTCCTCAAAATCAGCCCCAACAACCGGATGCCGGCCATTGTGGATCATGATCCGATTGGCGGCGGTGAGCCTGTCTCGGTTTTTGAAACCGGGGCGATCCTTATTTATCTTGCAGAGAAAAGCGGTAAGTTCCTGCCTTCTGATTTGAGAGGCCGGACTGAAGTTCTGGAATGGCTTATGTGGCAGATGGGGGGATTAGGTCCCATGCTGGGTCAAAACGGTCATTTCAAATTCTATGCGCCGGAAACCCTTCCTTACGCTCAGGAGCGTTATACCAATGAAGCCCTGCGCTTGTTCGGCGTGCTGGACCGCCGTTTAGAAGGCCGAGACTATATTTGCGATGATTATTCCATTGCCGACATGGCCTGCTGGCCCTGGATTCTGACGTATAAAAAACAGGAGATTGATCTTGGGAAATTCCCCAATGTCCGGCGCTGGTATGACGCGCTTAAAGAACGTCCGGGGTTGCGCGCAGGTTATAAAGCGGGCAGCGATCTTGGGAAGCCGACCGGGCAGTGGGATGAAGAAGCCCGCAAAAACCTGATGGCTCAGGCAGAGCTTCCCAAAGGGAGCTAGATCGTGATTTTAAGGTCGGTGATTTTTTCCTAAATAAGGCCTTTCTTTTGTGGGGCAGATGGCGTTAAAGTCGCGAGGCGAGGGGAAATTATTTTTTATTAACCGGTTAATATTATTATTTCCGGTGGATTGGACGCATTGAAGAATGACTTCCACGAAGGATACTGGTTCATCCTCATTGAGAACGCAAACGGCCTCCCTTTCAGAGCAGTTGCTGGTCTGTATTCCTCGTCTTCAGGAATGTGAAGACGCGCGTCAATTCTGTCGGGTCGCTGTTGAAGAGCTCTGCCGGATTTTTCCTGAAGTCAGCACAGCCTGGTTTGTAAAAAGGGACGGCGAACCCGCATCCCGGGATATTATGGCTACGGCAGGGAAGACGCCGAAGGCAGATATTCCGGCTGAGCTGGACTCTCTGTTAGACGACGCTCTTAAAGCCGGTGCGGTACAATGCAAAGGGACATATCTGGTCATCCCACTGGTGCGGGACATTGATATTCCAGCTGTTATTTTACTGGAATCCGGCAAGGTCTGGCAGCTATCAGACGCAACGCTGCTGGAGCAGTTTGCAAAGAGTGCTGCAAGAGGACTTGAAACAACGGCTTTACTGCAGGAAGCAAGGCTCCTGGCTTATCGCGATGTCTTAACATCTCTAGGTAACCGGCTGAGTTTCAAAAAAGAAATTCAGGCGGAAATAAACCGGTCCCGCCCCGAAGAGGAAAAGCGGTTTGCTGTCGTTCAGTTTGTGATCGATACTTTGCCGGAGCTAAACATCGCCCTTGGGCACGAGGCCGGTGATGCGCTTTTACGGGGCGCAGCCGGTGAACTGGACAGGCTGTTTCCAAAGGCGATAGCGCTGGCGCGTACCTCCGGTGATGGTTTCGGTGTTTGTACGCCGATCCAGACCAATGAGGAAATTGGCGACTTGCCGGATATCATCAACGATCTGTTTGATGTCTTCCTGCCGGATGAGCTTGATATGCCGCATCTGGTGCCGCGTATCGGTGTTTCTCTCTATCCCATGGACGGGGCGACGGCGGATCAGCTCTGGCAGAATACCAATATTGCACTGGCCCACACCAAAAATACCGGCAGCCCCAATTTCTGCTATTATGACAATCATATTGAAACAGAAATTCACGGTCGTATCACCCTGAATAATGCCCTGCGCGACGGTATGAATCGGGGGCAGCTGTCATTGAGTTATCAGCCCCAGGTCAGCCTTGAAACGGGAGAGGTAACAGGTGTGGAAGCGTTGCTGCGCTGGGAACGGGAGAAAGACACCTTTATCCCTGCCAATACCTTTATTCCCATTGCCGAAGCCTCCGGCCTGTTAGGACCGATCAGCGAGTGGGTTCTTTTCGAGGCCTGCAAGCAACGGCAAAAGTGGACAGAGGAAGGGGTTCCCGAGTTTCCGGTGGCCGTCAATATTTCCCTGTCGGAATTCCAAAGCGATGAATTCGTCCCGCTGGTCCGTAAAGTCCTGTTTGAAACCGGCCTTCCGGCAGCGTTGCTGGACATTGAGCTCACAGAAAGCGTCATCATGCAGGATCGCGGCCAGACCAAACGCAATATGCTGCGTCTGAAAGGTCTCGGTGTAAAGCTGTCCATTGATGACTTCGGAACCGGCTATTCCTCTTTAAGCTATCTCAGTCACCTTCCAGCCTCTGTCCTGAAAATCGACAAAAGCTTTGTGGACGGCATCGTCGTCAACGCCAAAGACGCCGCCATCGCCCGCACCATCATTTCCCTCGGTGACAATCTCGGCATGAAAGTCCTGGCCGAAGGCGTCGAAAACCAGGAACAGGTCGCTTTCCTGAAAGAAGCGGGGTGTCATGAGGCGCAGGGATATGTGTTTTCAAGGCCTGTGTCGGCTCAGGAGATTGGGGAGATGGTTCAGAAAAAGGATACTTGTTAAGTCTTTTGATGAGAGTAGCAAATTCTTTTTAAAAGAGCTGTTATTTTCCGGTAGATGCAAGTCGCATAGAAGTATTTAGGCGAAGATAGTAAATCAGCGTGATGATTATGGTGACTATTAAATCAAATGCGGATGTTTCGTCTTCGTAAAGACCAATATCTATAAATTCATCAGCTATGGCAGTGAGAGTTAAAACAACAAAGATCAACAGGGTTATTTTAATTGTCACAGGGAAACTAATACAAATAAAACGCGCAATAAAGTCTTTGTTGTCGCCTGTAGAGTTGGTTCGGTATAAAATATATGTGCCGAAAATGGTGGTTAGGAAGAAAAATACGTCAGAGTAAATATCCCATTGATTTATCGATGCATACAGTGAGGATGTCACAATCGTTGATGTTACAAAACTGAAGGATATCATAAAGGCAAGTAGGTAGTAGAAGCGTTCTTTTTCAGGCACGGCATCTTCCCTAAATCTCAGGGCCAACTTTTTATCGTTGAAAAAGTGCATTCTATGTTGCTCCGCTAACATTCAGGAGTAATGATCGGTATCATCTTGCTATGTAATGCACAATGATATTTTCTCCTTTGGGTTGAATTTAGAGTCGACCTTGATGGTGACCTTGTCGTGCGTCTAAAGTTCAGGCATTAGTCTATATACTTTCGTTGTGCTGTTGTGAGTTTGTTGAGAGCTAGGATATTTTTACGAAAATCACTAATGGATCCTGATCCTGGATCGTCCCTTATCTTTATGTTTTTTCTGCGATAATAAAAACAGAAGCAAAGCGCTTTTTCTCTGGCTGCCATTCATAAATTACCCGAAATCCATTTTTTTCCAGACGTTCTTTCAAGTGAGACCTGGTAAAGATTTTTAGAAGAGGCATAAAGCCAAATAGTCGTCCTATTGGTGCGATCAGCCTAAAAAACTTCATGCCATTTCCGAGGCAGACAGTGCTTGTAATAAATATCCCTTTTGGTTTTAGCCAGTGGTTTACCCTCGAGATTGTTTCATCCAGATCTGCAACCAAGTGGAGGACACTCATAGCCAACACGACGTCAATCGGCTCATTAACTGTTAGATCCTCAATCTTTTCGGTTTTGAAAGTAACGTTCTCAGCTTCTGAAGTCTGAAGTTTTTCATTAGCAATTCTGATCATTTCAGACGAAAAGTCTGTTGCGATATAATGCTTAACATAGGGAGCATGCAGTAAGGCTGTTGATCCTGTACCGCACCCTATTTCCAAGGCAATCGTTTCTTCATCGAAGAATTCTCGGGTTTTAGCCAATTTATGATCATAGGAAGCTATGTCAGAAATAGGCATTCTAGAGTATTTTCCAGAAGCTTTGTTCCAGAAATCTGCATCCTTGTTCATGCCTGTTTCTCCAAGAAAAATTACTTGAATTGAGGGAGGGAGAGCCGTGACCGGATTTGTGTAGGTCTCGACACGTTATTTAGTCATCCGGCAGCAGCTTCCCAGGGTTAAAGATCCCCTTCGGGTCCAGCGCTGCTTTCACCTTCCTCATCATATCCAGTTCAACCTCCGACTTATATAAAGTCAGGTCGTTTTTCTTCATGCGGCCGATGCCGTGTTCGGCGCTGATGCTGCCGCCCATATCGTGGGCTATGTCATGGACGGTGCGGCTGACAGGTTCCCAGAGGTCCAGAAAGGCCTGCTTCTCCATACCCTTGGGTTGCAGCGGATTGTAGTGCAGGTTGCCGTCGCCGATATGGCCGAAGATGACGGGTCGGAAGTTCGGGACGATTTTTTCAAGGGCGGTGTTGGCTTCGTTGATGAAGTCGGCGATCCGGGCGATGGGGACGGAGATATCATGTTTGATGCTGCCGCCTTCCGGTTTCTGGGCGCCGGAGATTTCCTCGCGCAAGGTCCATAGCTTCTGCTGCTGGGCGTCGCTTGCCGGGATCACTGCGTCCAGGACAATCTCCTGATTGAAGCCCGCTTCCAGGATCTCTTCCATCAGGCCGGACAGGTTTTCCGTCACGCTGGAGGAGATCTCGACCAGGATATGCCAGTCATAGGTTGCGGGCATGGGATCGGTGAAGTTCGGAACATTTTTGACGACCAGGTCAATGCCGATCCGCGGGATCAGTTCAATGGCGGTAACCTGATCACCGCTCATCTGCCGGGCGAGACCCAGGAAAGCGATAGCCGCTTCCACATCCGGAATGGCGATGAGCGCAACCTGCTGATATTTCGGCTTGGGATACATTTTAACAACGGCCGCCGTCACAATGCCGAGCGTGCCTTCACCGCCGATAAACAGCTGTTTCAGGTCATAGCCTGTATTGTCTTTGCGCAAATTCGTGAGACCGTTCCAGATCCGTCCGTCCGGCAGAACCACTTCAAGCCCCAGAACCTGTTCCCGCGTATTGCCGTAATGCAGAACCTGAACGCCGCCGGCATTGGTGGAGATATTACCGCCGATCTGGCAACTGCCTTCGGATCCGATACGAAGCGGGAACATATGCCCATTTTCGTCCGCGATATTCTGAAGATCGGCCAGGATACAGCCTGCCTCAACGGTCAGGGTGCCGCCGCTCACATCCACCTCGCGGACCTGGTTCATTCGTTTCAAGGAGAGGATCACTTCCTCGCCGCTGTCAAAGGGGATGGAGCCGCCGACCAGGCTGGTATTGCCGCCCTGCGGCACAATCGGGGTCTCGGTTTCCGAGCAGAGTTTGACAATCGCCGCGACTTCCCCGGTATTTTTGGGAAGCACAATGACTTTTGCCTTACCGACATATTTATCCCGCCATTCGGTGAGATAGCCTTGCATATCGGCTTCTTCCGTAATGATCCCTTTGGGACCGGTAATCGCTTCAAGCTGTTCAATGAGAGGCATTGTCTGTCCTTCTTTTTAGGTCACGGTCTTGGCGCGGCGGCGCGGGTCAGCCGGTCATTGATGGCGACCCCCAGTCCGACCATGGGAATGGGTGCTACAGCAATAGACTGGAAGCCTTCTTCATCCAGAAGATGAAAAGCCGAGAATAGATTGGCGGTGGCCTCCGTTAGGTTGCCGGAGGCACTTAAGTTAATGGTCGATATTTTCTCATATTCAGGACCAAAGCCCAGAAAAGCTTCTCCGTCCTGTTTCTCCGTCGCATTCAGCCTGACCGGGCAGGAGGGGGCATAGTGGCTGAGCAGCATGCCGGGACTTGTAATATCAGATTTTGTATCGACCTCCGTCACCGGATGGGCGGCTTCCAGTTGTTCTTTTGTAATGCCACCCGGGCGGAGGAGAACGAGACTGTCTTCAGCAAAGCCGACAACCGTGCTTTCCACACCGATTTTACAGGAGCCGCCGTCCAGCACCAGTTTGATTTTCTCTTGCAGACCATCTGCCACATGGCGGGCCTGGGTTGGGCTGATCTGTCCGGACGGATTGGCGCTTGGGGCGGCGAGGGGGCGTTCGCAGCGTTTTAGAAGGTCCCGGGCAAGCGGGTTTGCCGGAACCCGGATGGCCAGGGTGGG
>DIYE01000043.1 GCA_002428885.1 Alphaproteobacteria bacterium UBA6062 | reverse complement strand
GAGGTTGGGGGGGATACCCCGTCTGCCGGCTGCTGATCCTGAGTGTCGCCCGTTTCTTCGGCGATCTTGATATCCAGATCGCAATCTTCCGTAACAAATTCAAAAACTTCCTCTACATCTGCCATGGAGGCTTCTGACTTGAGAGTGAATTGCCAGGAAATATACGCTTCTTCGCCATCCATTTTGGACAAGGGAGGCAGTTTATCCAGGCTTGGCACCGCCGTAACGTCACCAAGGGTCTTCATTTCGCGAACGATAAGAAGCGGTTCGTTCGCATGCTTGAATAACTCCGCCTTCGGCGCGAAGGAAATATGATAGGTTTTTTCAGAAGGGGCTTCGGTGTCGTTGCTGTTATCGGACGTTACTTCCTCTGCACTGGCTTTTGCAGGTGCGGCTGGAGCTTCGCCCCTGACCATCACCAGAATTTCATCGAGGATCTGTTTTCCGAAGTTTTCTTCAAGGGCGGCTTCGTTCTCCGCCGCTTCAACCATGGCGGACAGGACGTCAGATGCCCGGAAAAGAAGGTCAACGCCTTCTTCCGTCACGGCAATACGGCCGTCACGCATGCGGTCGAGCAGCGCTTCATATTCGTGTGAGAATTCGGCAAGCTGGGTGAATTTGAAGGCACCTGCACCGGCCTTAATGGAGTGTACGGCCCGAAAGATTGCGTTCATGACTTCCGGATCTTCCGAACCGGCACTCAGTTCAGAGAGCTGGGTTTCGACATCCGTCAGCAGTTCGGCACATTCCGCGAAATAAGTGAGCTTAAATTGCGCGTAATCGTCCATGATTGATCCCCGTTCTTCGGTTGAGGGTTAGCAGCAGACTTTCTGAACGACTTTGAGAAGTTTTTCCGGCTCGAACGGTTTTACGATCCATCCGGTTGCACCGGCAGCACGACCTTCATTTTTCTTGGAATCATCACTTTCAGTGGTCAGAACCAAAATGGGCGTCGAGCTATGAACAGGGTTTTTGCGAAGTTCCCTGACAAGACTGATGCCGTCCATATTCGGCATGTTGATATCCGTAATGACAAGATCGACAGCTGTATTACCAATGGCATCCAGGGCAAGCTGACCGTCTTCTGCCTCGACGACATCATATCCTGCGCCTTTCAAGGTAAAGCTGACCATATCGCGCATGGTTTTTGAATCATCAACCGCGAGGATCTTTTTAGCCATTATTGAGTACTCCATTTGCTGAAAATGTCGGTAAGTCCCAAGTCATCGAACGCCTCTTTCACGGCGTCACTGGGGTTATTGATGGAAAAACTGTTGCCGCCTTCTTCAACAGTGCGGCCAGCAGAAACCAGAACCTGCAGACAAGGCGTGGTAAGTGTGCTGACATCCGATGCGTCCAGCGTGATATCTGAATCCACAACCAATGTTTGCATGAATTTCTCTCTGAGTTCTTCAGCCACTCCCAGGTTTAGAACCGACGGAAGCGTGATGACGGCATCCTTCTCAGTGTTTTCCTTGCTCATTTCAAAAACATTCTCACGTTGAAAGGTGGTTTGGAAATACGCACGCTGATACTGATTAGTACTAATACCAACAGTGTAGGAGAGGTGTTAATTTGTGGTTAAAAAAATTAAAGAATGCACGTTTTAGTAAAATTAGAGCTTTATGTATAAATAGATGTATGGGTGTTCAATTTTTAAGCAATTAAAAGATGAAAAATGCCATTTCAAATTCTAATACAATTGTAAGAATTTGAGATGTTGAATTTTTTATAAAAAAAACAATGAATTAAAGATCGAATCAAAATAACTCTTTTCGATGCGTACAGAGTTCAGGAGTTTTTAAAACCCCTATAGAACATAGTTTAGAAAATATTAATCTTCTTAAGTGTTAATATATTCTAAAATACAAATTCTCTTATGGAGATTGTTTGTGATTACTACTAAATCTATATGACTTTCATGGCGTTTACCGAGTAGATCATGCTGTTTCATATGCAAGGAACGAGGTTGCTATCATGACATCCGATATGGCAGTTCAGAATATTGCCCCCAATCATCTGATCATATTCTCCACAACCAAGGCGGATGGGGAAAAGCTGCAAAAAAAAGTGGAAAGCCGAACGTTTAGATCGATCTCCGTTGCCACTGTGTCGACACTGGAGGAGGCGCTGAAACGCCCTGCTGGGGAGCAAACAATTCTGCTGGTCGACAGAAGCCTGTCCGATGCTAAAACCCGGAAAATTTTGAAGGATCTCAGAAAAGAGGTCGCGGCATCCCGGTTGGCAGTTTTGGGTTTGATAAGAAAGCAGGATATGGATCAACTGAGCAGGCTCCCGGATATTGGTATGTCGGATTTTCTAATGACGCCGGTGACTAAAGAAGCTTTGAATGCCCGTTTGACCGTGGTCCTTAGAAACCTGGAGATGCAAAAGGCACTTTATGAAGCGGAAATCCGGGATGCGCTGACAGGTCTTCCAAACCGGCAGCATTTCCTGGAACAATGTCAGCAACTGTATGCCAGCGCGAAAAGGGAACAGATTTCGCTGACCCTGTCTTTTCTGACGCCAGATCATCTGGAAGAGATCAATCGGCAATATGGTCAGGCCACCGGCGACGGCATTTTAAGAGGCCTGGCCGAAATTCTTGCGCGGCGTAAACGGGACACGGATCTTATGTGCCGTTTTGAAGGAAACCGCTTCTGTATTCTGAACGTTAATATGCGCGAGACGCATCTGATTACGTATCTTGACGATTTGCTGGCTTCCTGTCAGGCGCAGCCTTTTGAGGGCGGCTCCCAGCAGCTCTGGATTACGGCGAGCATCGGTGCGACGACGTATCTGGGCCGGGATATCCATGACATGATTTTGCAGGCGGAAGAGGCGCTGTTTCAATCCAGGGAAAATGGCCATAACCGTTTCACTATTCAGAATGAAATGACCAGTCAGCCTGTTCCGGTCCGTTCCTTTAACTGATCGGAAAAGGGGGATGGCTGGCAATCTTAAAGGGCTTGCCGTCAATTGGATGAGGAAAAGAAAGCTGTGATGCATGCAGGAGAAGGCGATCCGCCTTCTGCTTTGCCACATCTGATGCATAAAGAGAATCGCCGAGAATGGGATGGCCCAGCATCTTCATATGAACCCTGAGCTGGTGGGATCGCCCGGTTTCCGGGTGCAGGCGGATCAGGCTTCTGTCGCCCTGTGACAGGATTGTTTGCCAGCGGGTCGTCGCCGATTTACCATATTCGAAATCGACCTTCTGAAGCGGACGGTTAGGCCAGTCCGTTATCAAGGGAAGATCAACATATCCGTCCTGTTCAGCTGGTATGCCATCCACCCAGGCGAGATATTCCTTTTCGACTTTCCGCTCTTGGAAAAAACGACTGAGAATTCTGTGGGCATCACTGCTTCGGGCAATAATCATTGCACCGGAGGTTTCCATATCCAGGCGGTGCACGATTAAGGTTTCAGGATACTGATCCCGTAGCCGACTGATAAGGCAATCCTGTTTATCGGGGCCTTTGCCGGGAACACTGAGCAGCCCGGACGGTTTGTCAACAATCAGAAAGGCGTCATCAAGATGAAGAACAGGGATTTTCCGATTGGCGGGCGGAGAATAGGGGGGCATCAGGCAATCGCGGATCAGGTTAAGGTGATCTTATCTACGCGAATGCCCGTTGTTTTTGCAATGATGATTATGTGTCCAGCAGATCTTTTGAAATGATTTGTTTCATGATTTCGGAGGAACCGCCGGCAATCCGGGTCATGCGGTTATCGGCCCAGGCCCGGGTAATCGGATATTCCCACATATAACCGTAGCCGCCGTGAAGCTGCACGCATTCATCCAGGATTTGGCACATGATCTCAGTTGACTGAAGCTTTGCCATGGCCGCCGTTACGGCATCCAGTTCACCTTTCAGATGCCGTTCGAGGCAGGTATCGACAAAGGCCCGCATCATGACCGCCTGGGACTTGATCTCCGCCAGTTTAAATCGGGTATTCTGGAAGTCGGAAATTGACTGCCCAAAGGCTTTTCTTTCCTTGGTATAGTCAACTGTCCATTCAAGGGCGGCTTCAATGACCGCCGCTGATCTCAGCGCAATAACCAGTCTTTCCTGAGGAAGCTGCTGCATAAGCTGATAGAAGCCTTTGCCTTCCTGGCCAAGGAGATTGCTCTTTGGAACCCGAACATCATTAAAAAACAGTTCCGAGGTGTCCTGGGCTTTATAGCCTACCTTTTCAAGATTGCGTCCGCGTTCAAACCCCTCCCGGTCTCCCTCAACGAGAACCAGGCTAACGCCTTTTCCGGCGGCATTTGGATCGGTTTTACACGCCAGCACTATCAAGTCTGCAATCTGGCCGTTACTGATAAAAACCTTTTGTCCGTTAATGACATAATCGTCCCCATCCGCAATGGCTGTTGTGCGCATATTCTGCAGGTCTGATCCTGCGCCGGGTTCCGTCATACCGACGGCGACAATAATGTCGCCCGTCACAAGCTTCGGTAGCCATTTCTTCTTTTGCTCTTCCGTCCCGTAATGGATCAGGTAGGGGGCGACGATTTCGGAATGAAGGTGAAAGGAAGGGCCTGTCGCGCCCACTCTTGCGACTTCCTCACAGAAGATGGCGCTGTAGAGGAAGTCTGCGCCAGGACCACCATATTCTTCCGGAACCGTGCAGCACAGGAAACCGGCTTCCCCGGCTTCACGCCAGATAGAGCGCGGTACCTGGCCCTGTTTTTCCCATTCGTCGTGAAACGGGACAATCCGGCTTTCCACAAATTTGCGGGCGGCATCCCGGAAGATCGTGTGATCCTCGCTAAACAGCGTGCGTTCCATCAGTCTTCTCCGTCTTTTCTTCTTGTTTTGGATGCAGTCTGATGCAGAACGGGTTTGTGTGCAACCTTTCGCAGAAAACTGTTCTTGCAGAGAAAATAAACCTCGAAATAGAAACCCTGTCGCTGCTCTGGTGTATAAAAAAACGCTGATCTGGTGTATAATCGCCATACAGGGGTATTCAACATCAATTCAGAAGGGGTAGGACGATGGGTAAAAACATTATCCTGTGTTTTGACGGTACGAGTAATCACCCAAGAGATGCTAAACAGGAGCGTGAATGGTTCGGTCTTGGTGATATTGAGGATAACGGGATCACCAATATCCTGAAACTGCATGTTCTATTTGGCGGTAATCTGGCAAATACAGCCGGCGCGCCTGAGCAGCACAGCCTTTATTACTCAGGGGTAGGGACGTATGGGAATGGCTTTCAAAGGCTGTTTAATGCGGCCTTTTCACCGGAAAAACTGGATGTCGGTTGGATTATTAAGTCTGCCGGCAAAGACCTGAAGCGTCTTTATGACAAGTCCAACGGCGACAGGATCTTTATCTTCGGTTTTAGCCGCGGTGCAGCCATCGCCCGGCGGTTCAGTTCTGTCATTCACAATTATATTGATGTGGCGGAAGGAGAACAGCCGGTTAGTTTCCTGTGTGCCTTTGATACCGTGGCGTCCATTGGTGCACCTAATCTTTCCTCGGACGATAAGCCGATTTCTGATGTCGTATTTGAGGATTGCTGGATTTCAAAGCATATCCAACAAGCTCTTCATATTGTCGCCGTTGACGAAAACCGGGTGGCTTTCCAGCCAACCCTCATGAACCAGGAGGGCCGGGTGAAGGAAATCTGGTTTCCTGGAGCACATTCGGATATTGGCGGCGGTTTCTGGTTTGATGGCCTTTCGGATATTACCCTTGATTTTGTTCTTAAGCAGTTCGAAGAGAGGAATCTCGGGCTGTTTACGAAAAAACTGGATCAGATCGAATATTCCGAGCTCGTCGCAGAGGACGGCAGTTATCAAATTGATATAGATGATTTGATGATTAAGCCCCTTATCAAGGGGAGGCTTCACAAAAAAGATCGTTGGTGGCCCATTGCCCGCGCGACTCTCGAGCATCGGGATATCCGCACCCAGAATAAAATACCAAATGCAGGAGATATAAGGGAGGGCGGCGTGAGCGTTCCTTTCGTTCATAAAAGCCTGAAAGATCGCTTTGATGAAGTGACCGATTATCGGCCACGCGCGATGAAGGGCATCCGGCACCGACTGGTGGATGATGACGGAGAACCGTCGGGGCCTGATTATACAGGTTTAAGCGGGTACGGTGATGCTGACTGACTGAATTCTGGCCTGCGATACGAAGTGAGGAAACGGTCGCGCAGTTCATTAACCGTTTTTTCACTCTGTCTGTATAGGGTTTGCTAACCTTATAATTCCAGTGGTGTGCGGTTACCGAGATGGCAGTCTTACCGGTAGACAGTTCAGATATCTACGTTGTTCAGACGCTTTATGACGGAAAGTGGCGTTTGGACAAGAAATTCATCGATAATGATCAGGCCCAGCATTATGCCTCCCTGCTGGTTCCCGACTGGGGAAAAGCGCGGGTGCGGTTGCTGGTTGGCAGATATGATGCCGATCTGGATCGCCGTCGTTTCTTTCAGACAGTGATGGAGCCCCCCCTGAAATGGCATCAGTCCTTCGGGAAAAGGCTTTCTGGTATTGTCGCGAGGTCAGGAGCATCGCATACGCGCAAGAAAGCCGGTCCCCTGATCGGTATTGCAGCGCTGCTGGCGGGGGTCGTGATGGCGATGGGAACCATTACATCTTTTCCGACGGAAGCCGCTAACGACATTGTCTCTCGTCAGCATGTGGCTCAAAACCAGGCACCCATCGCCCGAAATATCAAAACCGTTTTTTCGGAACTGTCCGAGGTGCGATACGCAAAAACGCGTGTCCTCAGAATTGCCCCCCTTAGATTGCAGGGAGACTGGAGCAGACAATGCCAGTCCGGTCATCAGGAACTACAGATTGCAGGGCAGGGGATTACCGAGTTTGATGGCGCTGTGCCAAAAGACACCATTCTTCAGGCCGTTTTCCAGGCTGGTCAGACATATGGTCTGGTGCGGGAGAGCGGAAAAATCATGGTGTTGGAACTGACATCGTTCGATCAGTTATCGCCGATCGGAGAGCTCACAATGGATGGTGTTTTTTCCGCAGCCAGTGACAAGGCAGCCCTTAAGCGCTGCCTCTAGAACCTTACTTTTTAAAGCCTTTAAACGTGAAAAGATGAGCCGCAGCCACAGCGGCCCTTTTCGTTGGGGTTTTCAAAGGTAAAGCGCGATTGCAGGCCTTCTTCCAGCCAGTCCATTTCCGTACCGCTGACATACTGAATAGCATCTTCATCGATGAGCAGTTTGAAATCACCGTTATCAACAACGGCATCACCGTTTCTCTCATCCGTAGCGTAATCCATGGTATAGCTCAGGCCGTTGCAACCTGTATTGGTAATGCCAATCCTCAGACCAAGGATTTTCCCGTCATTCTGCGCGATCAGGGATCGGACACGAGTGGCCGCAGTATCTGTCAGGGTCATAATCTGTGTATCGCTCATCTGCACATCATCCACTTAAAACATTCCAAGATCAAGTTTGGCGGCTTCGGACATATGTTCGGGTGTCCAGGGGGGATCCCAAAGGATCTCAACTTCTACACGACCAACCCCGTCCACGGGCTGAACAGCTTCCTGTACCCAGACAGGAATTTCTCCTGCGACGGGGCAGCCAGGTGCTGTCAGAGTCATACCGATATAGGTATCTCCGTTCTCAGCAATATCAATGACATAAATCAGGCCAAGGTCATAGATACTGACCGGAATTTCTGGATCAAATACCGTGCGGAGAGCTGTAATAACAGGATCTTCCAACGGCGATCCGGTTGTACCTTCCTGAAAGGGGCCTGTCGCTGCGGGTCTTTCTAGTTTGCTTAATGCCGTCATCTCGGACTTTACTCCGTCGTTACGTCGCTTGTGCCATCAAGGGCAGAATTCAGGGCATGCCAGGACAGGGTGGCGCATTTGACCCGCATGGGGAACTGCTTCACGCCTGCCAGTACCATCAGCCGTTCCGTATCCTCACCGGCGTCTAGTTCGTCACTCTCACCCGTGACCAGCTTATGGAACTGATTGAACAGGGATTTAGCTTCGTCTTCCGTTTTGTTTTTAAGGATCTCAGTCATCAAGGAAGCAGAAGCAACTGAAATTGCACATCCTTTTCCATCGAAAGAGAGACCTTCAACATGTCTGTCATCTGACAGGGTCAGGTAGATATTAATGGTATCACCGCAGAGTGGATTATAGCCGTGAGCCTCATGACTGCAGCTTTCCGGTCTTCCAAAGTTTCTAGGCGCTTTGGAATGATCCAGAATAACTTCCTGATAGAGCTCTTTCAGGCTATCCGTCATTATCCAAAAAACTCCTGTACGGTTTTGATGGACGAGACCAGGGCATCCACGTCTTCGCGGTTATTATAAAGAGCAAAGGAAGCCCGGGATGTGGACGGGACGTCAAAAAAGTCCATTAATGGCTGTGCACAATGATGACCAACCCGAATGGCAACGCCGCTCTGGTCAACAATGGTGCCCACATCATGAGGATGTACATCTTCAATAACAAAAGAAATGATGGCAGCTTTCTTTTTTGCCTGACCGATAATGCGAACGGAATTGAGGGCGGAAAGCTGTTCCGTCGCGTATGCAAGCAGGGCCTGTTCGTGTGCGGCAATCGCATCGAAGCCGATCCCGTTCACATAATCAATAGCCGCCCCCAGCCCGATCGCCTGGACAATGGGCGGGGTGCCGGCTTCGAACTTGCTGTGCCCGGTGGCATAGGTTGTTTTTTCAAACGTCACCCGGTTAATCATGTCACCGCCCCCCTGATAAGGCGGCATTTTCTCAAGCCATTCGCTCTTGCCGTACAGGACGCCGATGCCGGTGGGGGCAAAGACCTTGTGGCCGGTAAAAACGTAGAAATCCGCGCCCAGGGCCTGAACATCCACTTTCATATGCGGCATGGCCTGCGAGCCGTCAATCAGGACCGGAACTCCCATATTATGGGCGGCATCAATGATCTCCTTCACCGGAACGATGGTACCGATGGCATTGGAGATATGGGTCATCGCAACGATTTTGGTTTTTGGAGAGAGGAGTTTCAGATACTCCTCCATCAGAAACTCTCCATTTTCATCAACAGGAACCGCTTTGACGGTTGCTCCTGTCCGTTCGGCAATCAGTTGCCAGGGAACAATATTGGAGTGATGCTCCAGATAGGACAGCAGGATCTCATCTCCCGGCTGCAAGGCCATTTGACCATAGGACTGGGCTACCAGATTGATAGCTTCCGTTGCGTTCTTCGTAAAGATAACTTCGTCAATACTGACTGCGTTCATATGCGCCCGGACAGTCTCGCGTGCCTTTTCATAGAGATCCGTGGATTGCTGGCTCAGGTGATGGACACCCCGATGCACATTAGCATAGGTCAGGGTATAGGCCTTTTGAACAGCATCCAGGACGGCTTTCGGTTTCTGGGCTGAAGCCCCACTATCGAGGAAAGTCAATCTTTTACCATGGATCTTCTGGGAAAAGATCGGGAAATCCTGCCGGACTTTTTCAACATCGAATGTTGTCATATCGTTCATGATCTTTTCCTATTCCTCATCCGCCTGTGTGCCGGAAAGCCAGGCGGTTGACAGGGTTTCAAAAAGGGTCCGGACATCGTCATGTTTAACGGTATCCAGAACATCCGCGAGGAAAGCTTCAATCAGGATTTTGCGGGCCTGTTCGAAAGGGATACCGCGGGATTGCAGGTAGAAGAGAGCATCTTCATCCAGCTCGCCGGATGTGGCACCATGACTGCATTTAACGTCATCCGCGTATATTTCCAGCTCAGGCTTACAATCAACAGCCGCTCTGTCCGACAGCAGCAGAGCTTTGCTTAGCTGATCGCCGGCAACCTGCTGTGCATCCGGGAAGATATGGATTTTACCCTGGAAAACACCATGCGCATTATCGTCCAGAACACCTTTATAAATCTGGCTGCTGTTATTAAGCGGCACCGTATGTTCTGTCAGGGTTGTCGTATCGCAATGCTGATGCCCTCGCATAAGATACGCGCCGTTGAGATGACTCTCGGCTTCTTCACCAAGGATGGTCGTTCTCATCTCATTCCGGGAAATCTGGCCGCCAATGGACAGGCAAAAATTGTCGTAGCAGGCACCGCTTGCGATTTCACAATCCACCAAAGCCAGGTGGAACGCGGCTTTACTGTCCTGCTGTAGCTTGTAATGCTGAAGTCTGGCGTTTCTGTCCAGTGAAATACGGGTCACCGGATTAGTGAAATAGCGGCCTGTCCCTTCGTGGCGTTCCAGAAGGGTTATCGAGGCTCCTTCACCAAGGGTGATCAGGTTACGGACATGGCGGCCATGTTCCGTGGACGGATCATTCCGGAATGTCAGGGTCAAAACCTCTTCCAGAATGATGCCATCCTCCACATGAAGAGAGACGCCATCCTGCATAAAGGCTGTATTAAGACTGACGAGGGACCGGGTTTCCGTTTCATCAAAATTAAGGACGGATCCTTGTCCGAGGGACTGACTGACCGGGAGAATGGTAATACCGACCGGAAGGTCATCAAGGCGGCTTTGTTCAGCCGAGAAACGTCCATTGATGAAGACCATTTCATGAGGGCTGGAAAAGCGTGCCTCGATCTTCGGAAATGCCGGAATTGTTTCCGCTTCATTGGCCGCCGCTTTTGTAAGAGCCGCAAGATTGGTGAAGCGCCACTCTTCTATCCGTTTGGTCGGAAAATCAAGGGCAGCAAAGCTGTCCAGTCCTTGCCTGCGAAGGCTTTCCACATGCCGGTCACCAGCACCCGGTAGGCTTTTCAGGGCTTCATCAAACCTGTCCAGATAGTGCTGGGCGAGGGGGGTCAAAGAGGTCATTATTCTGATCCTTGAAAATATGCGGGGAATTCATGGCAGCTCAGGCTGCACTGATTTCCGCATATCCTTTTTCTTCAAGTTCAAGAGCCAGGGACTTATCACCTGATTTGACGATCTGGCCATCTGCCAGAACATGGACAAAATCAGGAACGATATATTCCAGGAGCCTCTGATAATGGGTGATAACCAGGGCGGATCGTTCCGGGCTTCTGAGGCGATTTACACCGTCTGCCGCAATTTTAAGAGCGTCAATATCCAGGCCTGAATCCGTTTCATCCAACAGCATTAGATCCGGTTGCAGCAGCGCCATCTGCAACACTTCATTTCTCTTTTTCTCGCCGCCGGAAAAGCCCACATTAACGGCTCTTTTCAGCATATCATCCTTGATACCAAGCTCGGCGGTTTTTTCGCGCACAAGCTTGAGAAACTGCATGGCGTCCAGTTCTTCTTCCCCGCGCGCCTTTTTCTGTGCGTTCAGGGCTGTTTTCAGGAAAGTTGCAGTTGCAACACCAGGAATTTCCACCGGATACTGAAAGGCCAGGAAAACGCCTTCGCAGGCCCGCTCATCAGGATCCATATCCAGAAGATCTTCGCCTTTATACAGAACGGAACCACTTGTGACCTCATAACCGTCACGGCCGGAAAGCACGTAGGAAAGAGTACTTTTGCCTGCGCCGTTCGGCCCCATGACAGCATGTATTTCACCGGGATTGATGGTGAGATTAATCCCTTTCAGGATTTCCTTGCCGCCGACTTCTGCATGAAGGTCTTTAATTTCCAACATAATCTAGCTCTTTAATCTAAAATATCAAAGAAAGCCTGTAATGCTTTCTGAATAAATAATTAACCGACACTGCCTTCGAGGCTGATGCCAACAAGTTTCTGGGCCTCGACAGCAAATTCCATGGGGAGTTCCTGCAAGACTTCCTTGCAGAATCCATTAACGATCAACGCCATGCTGTCCTCTTCGGAAAGACCTCGTTGCTGGCAGTAAAACATCTGTTCTTCACTGACTTTCGACGTCGTCGCCTCATGTTCTATTTTGGCGGTCCGGCTTTGGTTCTCAATATAGGGGACCGTATGAGCTCCGCATTTGTCGCCAATCAGCAGGCTGTCACAAACCGTATGATTGCGGGCATTTTCAGCTTTCCGCCCCATGCGGACCAGGCCGCGGTAGGTGCTCTGCGCCTTACCGGCGGAGATGCCCTTGGAGATGATCGTACTGGAGGTGTTTTTTCCCAGATGGATCATCTTGGTACCGGTATCCGCCTGCTGTAGATTATTAGTAATGGCGATGGAATAAAATTCGCCCACGGAATTCTCTCCCTGCAGGATACAGGACGGGTATTTCCAGGTAATGGCCGAGCCGGTTTCCACCTGGGTCCACGAGACCTTGGCATTTTTGCCGCGGCAGGCGGCCCGTTTGGTCACGAAATTGTAAATACCGCCTACGCCGTTTTCATCCCCGGGATACCAGTTCTGAACTGTGGAATATTTAATTTCTGCATCATCCAGAATCACCAGCTCCACAACAGCAGCATGCAACTGGTTTTCGTCCCGCATAGGGGCGGTGCAACCTTCCAGATAGCTCACATAGCTTGCATCATCGGCGATGATCAGTGTCCGTTCAAACTGTCCGGTCTGGGCAGCATTGATCCGGAAATAGGTGCTGAGCTCCATCGGGCAACGGACGCCTTTTGGAATGTAGCAGAAGGAGCCGTCCGTAAAGACGGCTGAATTAAGGGCTGCAAAGAAATTGTCTGTATAAGGAACAACAGTTCCCAGATATTTTTTGACCAGTTCAGGATGATCACGAACGGCCTCGGAAATCGGGCAGAAGATAACGCCTTCTTTTTCCAGGCGCTCCCGGAAAGTAGTGGCGACGGAAACACTGTCAAACACGGCATCGACAGCCACATTGGCAGCGCCCTCAACGCCGGCCAGGACTTCCTGTTCTTTCAAAGGAATACCGAGTTTTTCATAGACTTCCAATAACTCCGGATCCACTTCATCCAGGCTTTTCGGCTTATCCTTGGTTTTCGGGGCGGAATAGTAATAAATATCCTGATAATCGATTTTCGGATAATCAACTTTCGCCCAGGAGGGTTCCTGCATGGTCAGCCAGTAGCGATAGGCTTTCAGGCGCCATTCCAGCAGCCATTCAGGCTCTTCCTTTTTGGCTGAAATGAAGCGAACGATATCCTCGCTTAGTCCCTTGGGCGCGGTATCGGCTTCAATGTCGCTGACAAATCCGTATTTGTATTTTTCCGAAACAGAAGCAACCTGTTCGACGGTTTCCTGGCTAACAGCCATCTTTTACTCCGTTACAGTAGCGGTGGCGTGAGGCTCAGATCCCGCGCGCACCAGGGGGGTAATGGGGTTTGAGGCTTCCCGGCACATATCGGCCAGGGTGACCTCTTCAAGCGCTGCATTAAGCGCCCGATTGATTTTTTCCCAGCCGCCCCGCATAGGGCAGCAGGTTTCAACAGAACAGCCTTCATGGCTTTCATCCACACAGGATGTGACAGCAACGGGTCCCTCAAGCACGCGGACAATCTCCGCAATAGAGATATCCTGCGGTTTGCGGTCCAGGCGATATCCGCCATGAGCCCCCCGGATGGAGGTCAGCAAATTGCATTTGGCCAGGGTCCTGAGGATCTTGGCAACCGTTGGGACCTTCAGGCCTGTATGAAGCGACAATTCCGGTGCGTTCATGGTCCGGCCCTGGATGCGGGCCATTTCCGACATGATGACGACCCCGTAATCGGTCATTTTGCTCAGTTTGATCATGGTAAAATCTATATCGTACCAAAATGGTCTTGTTTCAAGATTTTATAACAGACAAATTTGGTCTTGTATATAAAAAGCTCATCCGGGACTGGCAAGGCCTGATTTGGTATTTTGAAGTGAAATTGGGGTTGTTGTATCCGATTTTACAGATCATAATCGAGAATGATTATCATTAGCGATATTTTGGCTGATTTCTGCGGGTTAGGGGAGATAAAAATGAATGAAAAACCATCTTTTGGGATTGCGCCGGCCATTCCGATTCTCCGTATTTTCGATGAGGAGAAAGCCCGGGAATTCTATTGCGGCTTTTTAGGTTTTTCTGTTGACTGGGAATATCGTGAAACCGAAGAGTTGCCGCTTTATATGCAGATCTCCAGAGACCGGATGCAGCTTCATCTTAGCGAACATCATGGGGATTCCGTTCCCGGTATCCGCTTGTTTATCCCGACAGAAAAAATTGAACGCCTTGCGGATGACTTGAAGGCTAAGAACTACAAATATGCCAATCCCGGGATCGCGACCATGCCCTGGGGCCGGGAACTGGAAGTTACCGATCCTTTTGGTAACCGGCTGACCTTCTGCCGGCAGGAGTCAGATAGCGGCAGTTGAGAATATTTAAATTTCGTCTGGCGCAGCCCCCTTTGGACGCCAGCTTTTCCGGCAGAGACCTGTCGCTCTTAGAAAGAGGCCGATAACACCAATAATAATGAAACTGACTTGTGTCAGGGCCGCGGCCAGGTTGAAGGCATCTGTCAGGCTGATCAGCACCAGAATGGCCGCAACGATCTTCAGGCACGGATAGACATTGCCATTGCCGTCAATCAGACCCAGTTGTAAAAAAGCGAAGCTGGCTAAATAAGCCAGGAAACCAGCCACGCCGCAGATTTGAAACACATTTAAAGACTCAACTACCTGGAAAACTTCCGGTGCCATACGCGAGTACCCCCAAAATACCCGTTCCCCCATTGTCGATCGCAAAGTCGCAAAGCCCGTTTTTGAAAGAGGTTGGACATTTTCGAATTTATCGACTGACAGGTGTCACTTAAGGAAGATTTGACGATAGGACATACTCAAATTTGATGATTGGCGGGAAAAACAAACAGGATTTGCTAGAGATATCCTTTAAGGGAGAAGGAGGTGACAAGTGACCTTTGGCATGCCACTCTTCTATCAAGCTCATAAACAACAAAAAACGGAGGCGTAAATGAGTGTGCTAGAGGGGCATTATAACTGGCAGGAATTGCTGGAGGGCCTGAATAAATATCTCAGGTTAAGAGCAACACCAATCGGAATGAAGTTGTTCGAGACAGTGGAAGATATGGAAGCGATCCCTCGTATTCGTCGCCCACAGTCTATCCATACTGCTGATCAGATCGTCGGGCAGGCGTGTCGGCTGGGTTGGACCGTTGGCGCGACGGCAGAGGATTTCGTCGGCTCTCAATGCGGGGCTGTGCTTGGCCTGCATCCGCAGGATGAAGACTGGCAAAAGGGAGAGCGATATGTCGGCGTCTGGTGGGAAACAGAGGAAGACACCCGTAAGCATCAGCAGGAAATGACGGTTGTTCCCCATGGCCAATACAAGGCGATGGCCGTCGCGCCACTGGCATCAGGCAAGCTGGATCCGCCCGATATCTGTCTGATCTATGCCACACCGGCTCAGATGATCCTGTTTATTAATGGCTTGCAGTGGGCCGGTTACAAGAAACTGGATTTCTCCTGTGTTGGGGAAAGTTCCTGTGCCGACAGTTGGGGCAGGGCACTTTCTACAGGAGAGCCCAGCCTGTCACTGCCCTGTTTTGCTGAACGGCGTTATGGCGGCGTGATGGAGGATGAACTGCTGATGGCTATTCCCCCGGCCTTTCTTCCGGGTGTTGTTGCGGGCCTTGCCAAACTCTCCGCCAACGGATTGCGTTACCCTATACCGCCCTATGGTGTTCAGAATGACGCGCGTGCGGGCCTCGGTTTCAGTTATGGCAAGTCGTGAGGGCTTCCAATAAGGATATAAACGCTAAGGCTTGAGGGTCTCATCCAGACCGGAACACCCAGGAGAGGGATTGAGCGATCCCGGACCATGCGCTCAATCCTTCAGGGTTTTGGTTCAAAGTTGCGTAGGGTTTGGAACGTCGCCATAGACAGCCTGCGGGTCAAAGGTTTTTTGTGTTTCTCTATAGAGGAGTCGAGCTGGCTCCTTGGACGAGCCGCCAAGCTCGACAGATCTGTAGAAGCAGGAACGATATCCAACGTGACAGCTAGCGCCTGAAGCGGCGACCTCAACTCTTAGCCATATCGCATCCTGGTCGTCATCAATACGCATGTCGATGACCGTCTGGACGAGCCCGCTGGTTGCGCCTTTGTGCCACAGACATTGACGGCTTCTGCTCCAGTAATGGGCTTCTCCTGTTTGGATGGTTTTTTGCAGAGCTTCATCCGTCATATAACCCAGCATCAAAACGTCACCTGTCTTGGCGTCTGTCGTGATGCAAGGGAGCAGTCCGTCATGATCGAATTTTGGTGCCAAGGAGTGACCTTCCTCGACCTGTTCGACCGATAGTCGGTCGGCAAAAATTTTTAGCGTCACTGTATTTACTCCTGCAATTTGGTCATTGGGCGAAATTTCTGTCGGGTTGACGCATGGCCATTGTTCTCTCCATATCACCCGCTGTAGCGTGTCTTCGGCAACCCGAGCTTTTCGGTGTTGTTGTTATAAAATGTTATGTTATAACATTGCATTTTCAAGAAACAAGATACAACAGAGCTATGCTGTTGTTGCAGGCTTGATGAAGGGCTTGCCGTGTTGCTGGTTTTCCTGAAGACTATGATCCGCACGCATTGCAACCCGTCTGATAAAGCCCGAAGAGAAAAGAGAATCTAAGTATGGAAAGTTGGGATCTTGAGGGATCGTCACAGCGATTGCCGGTTTCGGTGCTAACCGGATTTTTAGGTAGCGGCAAGACGACCGTTCTTAATTATCTTATCCAGCAGCCTGAACTGAGCCGAACGCTCGTTCTTATTAATGAGTTTGGCGAGATTGGTCTTGATCATGACCTTGTAACGCACAGCCAGGATGAGGTCGTTATCGAGATGGCGAGCGGTTGTTTGTGCTGTACCATAAGAGGAGATCTCGCTAAAACCCTGCGCGAGGCTCCTGCACGCTTTGCGCGCGGGGGCGAGTTATGGTTTGATCGAGTGATTATCGAAACCACGGGCCTTGCGGATCCGGCACCCATACTGCACACGCTCATGACAGACCGGTCCATTGCGCGGCGGTATCGCCTGGACGGGGTTATTGCGACAGTCGATGCGGTCAATGGCGACAACACGCTTGACCGTCAGGTTGAGTCGGTCAAGCAAGCGGCTGTTGCTGACCGCCTGCTTATTACAAAGGCAGATCTTGCTGATACAGATAGCCTGCACAAACTGCAGAAGCGTCTAAAGGACCTAAACCCTGCCGCGCCGCACATTATTACCAGGAACGGTGAGGCAGATCCGGTCGTGTTATTTGACGCCGGTCTTTATAATCCAAAGACCAAGAGTCTTGATGTGCAAAACTGGCTGAAGGCAGAGGCGTATAGCGACCCACATTCCCATGAGCACGCGTCCCATGATCACGGACATGGCCACCATCATGATCATGATCATGATCACGGACATGACCACCACCACGACGTCAATCGTCATGATGCTCACATCAAAGCGCTCTGTCTTACAATTGAAGAGCCGATTGAGGCGACGGCGTTTGAGCTCTGGCTCGATTTGCTGTTTGAATTCCGCGGTGCGGATTTACTGCGTACCAAGGGAATTATCAATGTGGCCGGGATGGAAGGGCCCGTCGTTATTCATGGTGTACAGCATATCTTTCATCCGGCAGTCACCCTTGAAGAATGGCCAAGCGATGACCACCGTTCCCGGATTGTCTTTATAACCCGTGGTATTGACGAAGACACGCTTCGGGACACGCTGAAGATGTTGGAAGCTGACAGGGGACATCAACCGGTCGTTACCGTAGATGGCGTGGGCGAACCTGGTTTTATTCGGAATGGATTACGGAAATAACACAGTGTTCTGCCAACAGATTCACCCGTCTGAAGCTACCCACCATATCGGTCGGCCAGTTTGGCAAAATACCGGGGACGTCGACGTCAGTCAGATGTTTTTCCAAGGAGTGATCAGGGAAGGACGTGATGGATTCCCGTCTCTATAATAAACAGATAATACGCCTTGCCGGATCGATTACCCGGGCCGGTCGACTGGCGGCTCCAGACGCTTCGGCTTCTGCAGACAGTCGACTTTGCGGTAGTCGGATCACGATTGATATTACGCTCAATGGTGAGACCATCACAGATTATGCCCATGAGTTACGAGCCTGTGCCATCGGGCAGGCCGTTGCCTCTGTCATTGCGGAAGTGATCGTCGGCCTGACGGTTGATGAGGTCGAGGAGGGGGCGGAGATCCTGAAAGCCATCCTTCAAGAGAGAAGACCTCCGCCACCAGGTCCCTGGATTGGACTGGAACCCTTTCTGCCCGTAGCCGATTTCCGTAACCGACACGGTTCGGCATTGCTTCCTTTTCAGGCGTTGCAGCAGGCTATTGTGAAAGCCGGTATAGGCGAACAGCAAGTAGGATCCTCAAAATAGCCTACTGAACTATTATTCTGAAAAATCATTGATGTTAGTAAAAAGGATTTGATTTTTTTTGTTTTTTCAGTAATTTCTGTTTATACAGAAAAGAAAGATATGAATATGCATCTGACACCGACCATGGAGAAATTTATCCTTCACTGGGGTGAAATGGGAACCCAGTGGGGCGTTAACCGGTCTGTGTCTCAGATACACGCACTGCTCTATCTGTCCCCTCAACCAATGTCTGCAGAAATTATTGCGGATACACTCGGCATAGCCCGGTCAAATGTTAGTAACAGTCTCAAGGAACTCCTGACTTGGAAGCTGATTTCCCGGACTCATGTATTGGGCGACCGGCGGGATCATTTTGAAGCGGAAAAGGATCTATGGGAAATGCTAACCACAATTGCCGAAGGCAGAAAAACCCGAGAAATTGATCCCACGCTATCCATGCTCCGCCAATGTGTTGACGAGGGAAGTAGAGATGGGGTGACGCCGGAATATTCTCAACAGAAGATTGAACGAATGCTGGAATTCGTGGAAACGCTGACAAACTGGTATGAACAGGTCAGCAAAATAAATAAGCCCACCCTGGTGAAGCTTATGAAGCTGGGGAGTAAAGTCGCCAGGTTCGTTGGTAAGTAGTGAATTTTTTTGCCCTGTTATTTCTGTTAATACAGAAATAACAGAATATACAGGAATTATTGACCATGAATGTGAATCCTGAACTGTCCTTTAAAAATATAAAAGTTCCCGGACCAGGTCATATCGAGAAGAGATGCGGGCCATATGAGAGTTTTCGGTCACTGGTTGGGGAACGTGGCTGGTCGCGGCTGGCTGGAAACATACGAAAGCGATTTGCGGATCACGGTATTTCGAAACCCGTTAAATATGGTGGATATATGGGGGAAGTGAACTGCTCACTCATCGGATGGGTATTTGCCCAATGTGCGCGTTTGATAGGAACGCCGTTGGCTCCCTATCGCGGCCGGAATGTCCCAACTGATGTCCATGTTTTTAAGGATAACCGAACCGGCGGAACCGTCTGGGAAAGGCAGTATAAATTTTCTGGCCGAAAACCGGTGACAGTTCGGTCCACCAAACTTTTCTCTGGAAAACAGTATCTTGTTGAACTGGTTGGAGGCGGTGTGGGCATGAAGCTCAACGTATTTGAGGAAGAGAGAAAACTGCATTTTCGCAGTATCTGCTACTTCTGGCGGATGGGAAATATCATGATCCACATCCCGGATTTTCTAACACCGGGAACCGCTCACGTGGTCCATACGGACGAAGGGGACGACTGTTTCCGGTTCACGATGACAATCCGACATAGCTGGTTCGGAACAACGTTTTTTCAGGACGGCGTCTTTAGTGAGGAGTGGGAAAGATGATGGAAATTGTGTTGGTTTTGCTGGCCATTCAGGGGTTGATTGGTGCTGCAGATAACATCTGGCATCACGAGATGACCGAAAACCTGACGGGAAGGCCGGAAGCAAAAACCGAGCTCGCTCTGCATACTATACGGGAAGCCATCTACGCTTTGATTTTCTGTACCATCGCCTGGGTCAGTTGGAACGGTATATTTGCCTTCTGCCTCGCCGGGCTGTTATTGCTCGAAATTGCTGTCACCCTGACGGATTTTGTGATTGAGGATAAGACCCGAAAGTTACCGCCGCTTGAACGGATGATGCACACGGTTCTCGCCCTAAATTACGGGGCTATCCTTGCCTTCTTCATCCCTGTTCTCCTGAGTTGGTCTCAGCAGGAAAGCGGCTTCGCAGCCCATGAATATGGCGTTCTTTCCTGGATAATGACGGCTTATGGTGTCGGTGTTGCCGGTTGGGCTCTTTATGATCTTCTAGCCGTGCAGCGACTGAACGTCCCTGATTGGAAAAGGCGACCGATCCTGAGGGGTGAAAAGACGGAGCCAAGATGTTTTCTGATCACTGGTGGAACCGGATTTATTGGTACGGCGCTGGTCCGTAAACTGATCGCGGACGGGGAAAAGGTGATTATTCTCAGTCGTTCCCCAGCATTGGTCTGGTATAAATTCGGTCCCCATGTGGATGTTGTGACCTCCAGTGAGGATATTGAGAAAACTACTAAAGTGGATGTGATTGTTAATCTGGCAGGAGCACCGACGATGGGTGGTCTTTGGACAGAAAGGCGGAAAAAGCTTTTACTGGAAAGCCGCCTGATGGTCACGCGAAGTCTCGTTTCCCTGATTGGACGCCTCGAACGCAAGCCGGACGTGTTTATCAGCGGTTCCGCCGTCGGATATTATGGTGACGGCGGGGAGCGGGAACTGACCGAAGCGTCTCCGGCACAGGCGATGTTCATGTCAGACTTATGCCGTCTCTGGGAAGATGAGGCTCTGAAAGGGGACGTCTATAATGTTCGTGTCTGCCTGTTAAGGCTCGGTATTGTCCTCGGGCAGGAAGGTGGAGCGTTTAGCCGCCTTGTTCTGCCGGTGCGTTTTGGTCTTGGTGCCCTTTTCGGGAGTGGTACCCAGTGGATGCCCTGGATACATCTGGAGGATGTTATCCGCTTGATCCTTTTTACGGTGGAGAATGGAACCTTGAAAGGTCCGATCAATGCCACTGCACCTGTTCCAGTGCGTAACCGGCGTTTTATCAAAGAGGTAGCGGAATACCTCGCTCGCCCGCTTTTCCTTAAGATACCGGCTGTGTTGTTGAAGGGGCTTGCGGGGGAGATGGCAGGATTGTTTTTGGATGGACAGAAAGCAATACCGGATAAAGCGCATGCTGCCGGATTTAAGTTTAAGTACCCGGATCTTTCTTATGCACTAGAGAGCTTGCTCGGAAATGAAGAGGTAATGTCTGGTAGTCTTGATCACAATTTTTATTATAACGATCAGTGTCCGATCTGTCGCTATGAAATTGGTTTGTATAAGGAGCAGTTTAGGAAAAAAGGCATCCGCGTCCGTTTCCTGGGGCTGGAGAGTTCGGAGCGGGATTTACAACAGGCCGGATTGACCAGGGAAGATCTTAAACGCCGCGTTTATGTTATGGGGCAAGATGGTCGATTGACGGCAGGCGTTGAGGCTTTTCGGGTTATTGTGTCTGGAATTCCGACAATGAGATGGTTGGCTTATTTGTTTAAAAGGAGGCTGTTTTTCCGGTTGGTTGAATTTTGTTACGAAGGAATCGTGGCACCGCTGCTATACCATTGGTCAGGCTGTAGGAGGCGACTTAAAACTACGGATAAAATAGAGAATAGCAGCTAATATGATAAGAAATCCATTTTGACTTTCTGGTTAAAATACTCTCCCGGCTATTGCGCTTGCTGAATTTATCAGTATCCTGTGACGGTAAATTAAGCTGATTGACTTAAAAATGAACTTGACGGAACTGTCGGGAGAAGACCATGGAAATGGCGGGAAACAAAGCGACTACGGAACAGAGAACAGAATATTTTGATGTACTGATTGTCGGAGCAGGCATTTCAGGTATTGATGCGGCCTATCATCTGAAAAAGGAATGCCCGGAAAAGAGTTTCGCATTGCTTGAAAATCAGGAAAGTTTTGGTGGAACATGGCTAACCCACAAATATCCTGGCATTCGCTCCGATAGTGATCTGTTCACTTTTGGCTATAAATGGAAACCGTGGCATGGTGACCCGATTGCCCGGGCTGACCTAATTCTTGAATATTTAAATGAGTGTCTGGAAGAAAATGATCTTGCACGACACATTCAATATTCCCGCAAGGTTCAATCCGCCAGCTGGTCTGATCAGGATCGTCGCTGGACCCTGACCGTTTTGAATAACGCAACAGGTGAGCTGACAGAATATCAGTGTAACTTCCTTTGGATGTGCCAGGGATATTATCGCCATTCTGAGGGTTATACACCGGATTTCCCCGGTCGCGACAATTTCAAAGGACAGGTCATTCATCCTCAAACCTGGCCGGAAGATCTGGATTATACGGACAAGAAGGTCGTGGTGATCGGCTCAGGTGCGACGGCGGCAACAGTTATTCCGGCCATGACGGATAAAGCAGCTCATGTCACTATGCTGCAACGCTCGCCAACATTCTTTTTCCCGGCTCCTAACCGTAATGAGCTGGCCGATACCCTTAGAGAGCTTGACGTTCCGGCCGACTGGGTCCACGAGATCACTCGCCGCAAAGTCCTGCATGATCAGAAGATCCTTACCAAGCGCTCTTTTGAAGAACCGGAGAAACTGCGAGCAGAACTAATCGCGGGTGCCCGACAGTATCTTGGCAATGATTTCGATATTGAAAAACACTTTACACCGAGCTATCGACCCTGGCAGCAGCGCCTCGCTTTCGTCCCGAACGGTGATCTTTTTACGGCCATCCGTGAAGGAAAAGCCTCGGTCCGGACCGATCATATAGAGGAATTTACCGAGAAGGGCATTCAACTCAAATCCGGTGAAGAGCTGGAGGCTGATATTATCATCACGGCTACCGGATTTAATATGAATGTGCTCGGGGATATTGAATTTACGATCAACGGTAAACCCCTTGAATTTAGCGAATGCTGGGCTCATCGGGGGATTATGTTCTCCGGTATTCCCAATCTGGCCTGGGTGTTCGGGTATTTACGGACCAGTTGGACCATGCGCGCTAATCTTGTCTCTGACTTCGTTTGCCGGCTTCTCAAGCATATGGAGGAGACGGGAACAGATATGGTAACGCCTGAACTGCGCGAGGAAGACAAGGATATGCCGAGCCTTGAATTCGTTGACGCGGAGAATTTCAACGCTGGCTACCTTCGCCGCAACATCCATCTTATGCCGCGTCAGGGCGACCGTAAACCCTGGGTTTTCAGTCAGGATTATTACACGGAAAAAGACGAGATCGCCGAAGCGGATCTTGAGGACGGCACGCTGATCTATAAGTGATTACGTTCTATCAAACCAAGGAGGTTATCTTAAACCCGGTAGGACATCTCGTTGACGATGCTATGGAAGGTCTGGCAAGTTTTAATCAACGCAGGGAAGCCTCCTGGTATCCCAAATAGGATAATCTTACCGACTGTCTGAAACACAATCTAAGGTGACAACAGATCGTCTGTTCTCTAGTCTTGTTCCAAGGGGATAATTGACAGGAGAGCAAAGATGCGGTTACTGGTTTTGTTAGGAACCCATGGGGTTATTTTCGTGGTCGGGTTTGCGCTGGGAATCTATTTCCTGCCGATCCTGACCGAACCAACCGCGCCTGATCAGGGGATGTTGAGCGAGAAGGCTGGCACAGCCCTCTATCAGGCGGAGTTCCGGCGTGATCTTAAGGGAAGTGATTTCTTCCACTGGGGGGAGGGGCGCATCAGTGTTTCGCCCCGTGAAATCGTTCATGAAGGAGCGTTAGCGCCAGGTCCGGATTACAAGCTTTACCTCACCAACGCATTTGTTGAGGATGAAGAGAGCTTTCTCAAAGTCAAAGCTGAAGCGCGCCGCGTCGGCGATGTGAAAACCTTCAAAGGCTTCCTGATCAACGTAGCGGAAGATATCGACGTGAATGCTTATACGACAGTGGTTGTCTGGTGCGAAGCGTTTGGCGAATTTATTACGGCAGCCAAATATCGATAAACCTTGTGAGGGAAAAGGAAAAACTGGGTACATTTGCCGCCGATACCATCCAAGTAGATCTTGAGAGTGTTACATTCGTCTATAAATGATCGGACTGCGTAAGGGTTCTTTATATTTCTTGTAAATAAATCATAGTATTATCCGATTTTTTTATAGAAGGATTAATAGTATGGTCGATTGCTAATTGGGATCTTGAGAATATTTTGAACCCGCCTATTCAGGCCGGATTAAAAGCTGCCCGACGTGAGAATTCAGAAATGTTTGAACTAAATCATCTGCGCAGTTTTATCGCTGTTGCAACAGAGTTGAATTTCCGGCGTGCTGCCATTCAGCTTAATATGACGCAACCGCCTCTAAGCAGGCAGATACAATTGCTTGAGCATATTCTCGGCGTTCAACTGTTTGACCGGCGAGGGCGTTCGGTTCGGCTTACCGATGCCGGACGCAGGTTCCTACCGGAAGCACAGGATTTACTGCGCCGGGCGGAAGGGGCGGCCCTTTCGGCTCGATTGGCGGCCTCAGGCGTTTCAGGAACGATTGTCCTTGGTTTTATTCCGATTGCAGCATTTTGCATATTGCCAAAAGTGGTCGCAATTTTGAGGCAGGAATTGCCGATGGTTGAGGTTATTCTCAAAGAAATGAGTACGATCGATCAAATGGAAGCGCTGCCATCAGGGCAAATTGACCTTGGTATTATGCGTCCTCCTACACAGAAGCGTCGGGTGGTTTTTTCTGAGCTGATGGAAGAATCCTATTTACTGGCCGTTCACAAAACTCATCCGCTTGCAACGAAACCACAGGTCAGTATTTCGGACCTGCATGATCAGGATTTCCTCATGTATTCGCCATCGGATGGCTGGTACGGATATTATCAGATGACCACTCTCTTCCATCTGGAGAATATTGCGCCCCGATTTAAACAGTATTTCGATCAGAGTCTGACAATCTTATCCATGGTTAATTCCGGAGAAGGGCTTACGCTGACGCCAGAATCTTTTAAAACAATTGAATTTCCAAATGTTGTTTTCAGATCCGTGGATATTCCTTCCTGTATTGTATCGAAATATTCTTTGGGATGGACTGAACAGACCCCTGAAAAATCTGTCCTTAAGCGTGTACGACAGGCTGTCATTGAAGGGTTTGAGAGTCAGTAATATGATTTTTGGATCTGGTTTCCGATATTGATACATTCTCAGTATCAGCGGATACCTGAGCAATATTGGACCACATATATGTCTTCGCGGCAGGCTCTGGAGCTATATAAAACTTGAGCCAGCCTTCACATGACCGCATCACCTATTATAAAAATTCGTCCGCAGGATAGTGTTGGAATTGCCAGAAAAAATATCCCGGCGGGAATGCCTCTTGAAACAGGGTGTTCAACGACCGACGAGATTCCTGCCGGCCATAAGGTGGCTCTGAAAGATCATGTAACCGGTGAAAAAGTAGTGAGATATGGGCAGATCATCGGGTTTGCGACATGTGACATCGCTGCCGGGGAACATGTTCATGTGCATAATCTCGATATTGGTGATTATGTGCGAGATTATGCTTATTGCCGGGATAGGAGGGAGGCGGACATTTTGCCTGATACACCCACATTTATGGGATATCGGCGCGAAGATGGGCGCATTGGGACCAGAAATTATATCGGTATTATCACCTCAGTGAATTGTTCCGCCCATGTGGCAACTTCCATTGCCCGTATTTTTGAAAAGCATGTTCTTTCGGATTTTGACCCCTTGGAGAGCTTCCCGAATGTCAATGGAGTTGTTGCGTTAACCCATAAAACAGGATGCGGTATGGGAAGAGGCGAGCCCCTGGAAGTCTTGAGACGAACGATCGCAGGATATGTTGATCATCCGAATTTTTCCCACGTGATCGTCCTGGGGCTTGGATGTGAGGTAAACCAGACTGCCGGACATCTGGATTTCATCTCAAATCCTGCGAAAGTCAGATTTATGAATATTCAGGCTCTGGGGGGAACACGTCAGTCAATTGAGCAGGGCGTTGATGTTGTTAGAGGTTTGCTGGATGAAAGCAATCAATCTGTCCGGGAACCCGTTTCCGTGAGTGAATTGAGCGTCGCTCTGGTCTGCGGTGGCTCTGATGGTTATTCAGGTATTTCTGCTAATCCGGCACTTGGTGCCGCGAGTGATCTACTGGTCCAATATGGCGGAACGGTGATACTGTCTGAAACGCCTGAAACCTTCGGTGCAGAGCATCTTTTGACCCGCAGGGCAATCAACCGCAAGGTTGGTGAGAAGCTGGTCGAGCGAATGCAATGGTGGGAGCGTTACGGGAATGATCAAGGTGTTACGCTGAATGCTAATCCTTCTCCCGGCAATAAACGCGGTGGTATTACAACAATCCTTGAGAAATCTCTTGGTGCCTTAACCAAGGGAGGAACCACAAATCTACAGGAAGTGGTCCTGTATGGGGAACGACCCTCATCTAAGGGATTGGTCTTTATGGATGCGCCCGGTTACGATCCCGTTCAGGTGACGGGACAAATAGCGGGAGGCGCAACCGTCGTGGCCTTTACGACAGGGCGCGGCAGTGTTTTTGGTAGTAAACCGGCACCGACCATAAAGCTCGCCAGTAACTCAAGCCTTTATCAGCATATGCCTGAAGATATGGATATCGACTGCGGCGGCATTCTTGAAGGTGTTGAAACCATAAATGAATGCGGCCGCCGCATTTTTGAAATGCTCATTCGCGTCGCATCCGGTGAGAAGAGTAAGAGCGAAGAACAGAATTTTGGAGATCTGGAATTTGCTCCATGGTCTTTAGGGCCTGTTATCTAGTATTAGTTGTTGAAAGTTGAGGAGTATCCGTTGAAAAATAGTCTAAAAAAGCTGTAATACGGCGAATTCTGAGGAGGATGATATGACCATAAATATCGGAAAAGGACTTGTTTCCCTTTTTGCGTTGGGGATGTTGTTTTTGGGGACAACTGCACAGGCTGATGCCTGGCCTGAAAGACCGGTAAAAATTATTGTGCCTTTTGGGGCAGGCGGGGATACTGATTTCAATGCCCGTTTGCTGGCGAAATATTTGGAACCCAAGCTTGGCGTTTCCATGCCTGTTGTCAATGTAAAAGGGGCTGGGGGAAGTGTTGGTGCGCGTCAGGTCCTGGAAGCGAAACCCGATGGTTATACGGTATTGTTGTTTCATTCTGCCATGCTTGTTAATACAGCTTCCGGGATAGCGGATTTTAGTTTCCGGGATATGGAAATTGCCGCCATCGTCGGCCAGGAACCAGGGGCTGTTGTTGTTGTAAAAAAAGAAGCGCCCTGGAAGACGATCAATGAGGCAATGGCAGCGTCGAAAGCCAAGCCTGGATCAATCAATCTGACAACGAATATCGGCGCGACCACTTATTTGATCGGTTCCATGATCAACAAAGCCGGTGCAAAATTCAATTTTGTTGATGTTGGCGGGTCCGCTAAACGGTTGACGGCTGTCCTTGGCGGAAATGTAGATATTTCTCAAAACCCGCTTGGCCAGGTCTTGCCCTATATTAAGAGCGGAGAGCTTCGCGCCT
>DIYE01000214.1 GCA_002428885.1 Alphaproteobacteria bacterium UBA6062 | reverse complement strand
GGTATTCGGGTAAATGCGGTTCGGCCTGGCGTTATCTACACGGATATCCATGCAAGCGGCGGGGAGCCCAGTCGGGTTGACAGAGTTAAAGACAATGTTCCCATGAAGCGGGGCGGTGATGCCGACGAGGTGGCCGATGCGGTTCTCTGGCTTCTCTCTGAACAGTCGAGCTATGTGACCGGTACCCTGCTGGATGTAACGGGCGGGCGGTAAAACTCTAACCCTGAAGCTGTTTGGCGACTTCCACCGAGAAGTAGCTCAGGATGCCGTCGCAGCCGGCTCGCTTGAAGCAGAGCAGGGCTTCATGGACGACTTTTTCCCGGTCGAGCCAGCCGTTGTCAGCGGCGCCGGCGATCATGGCATATTCACCGGAGACCTGATAGGCGAAGGTGGGGACGCCAAATTCGTCCTTCACGCGGCGGCAGATATCCAGATACGGCATGCCCGGTTTGACCATGACCATATCGGCGCCTTCTTGCAGATCAAGCGCCACCTCCCGAATGGCTTCATCCGTGTTGGCCGGATCCATCTGATAGGTGCGTTTGTCTCCGCCGCCGAGGTTGGAAGTGGATCCCACGGCATCCCTAAACGGTCCGTAGAAGCCGGATGCGTATTTGGCCGAGTAAGCCATGATCTGGGTGTTGATATGATTGCTTTCTTCCAGCGCATTACGGATCGCACCGATGCGGCCGTCCATCATATCGGACGGAGCGATAATATCGCAGCCGGCTTCCACCTGGTTCATGGTCTGGGCAATAAGTGCTTCGATGGTTGGATCATTGACCACATAGCCATCCTCCACCAGGCCGTCCTGGCCATGGGTGGTAAAGGGATCCAGGGCCACGTCACACAGAACACCCATATCCGGTACAGCGTCTTTTAAGGTTTTAATCGCCTTGCAGATGATATTATCCGGATTGGACGCTTCCCGGCCGTCTTCGGTTTTAAGATTTGGTTCCACTGCCGGGAACAGGGCGATAACCGGAATGCCGAGGCTGCGGGCTTCTTTCGCCGCTTTTGCCAGCAGATCGGTGGACAGACGCTGCACGCCGGGCATGGAGGGGATATCGAGGGCAAGATCCCGGCCTTCATGGACAAAAACCGGCCAGATCAGATCATTCGGGGTCAGGCTGTTTTCCGAAACCAACCGACGGGACCAGTCTTCTGTCCGGTTGCGGCGCATCCGCGTCGCCGGAAAGGCGGGGGAGGGCTTGTTCATGTGATTTTATCTCCATCCGAAATCTTCGGGGATAATAGTGTTCGCCTTTGCGTTGGGCAAATTTTATTGCTAGCGCATATTGTCGCAGCCGGTGTGAACGGCAAAAATGCGAGACGGATGTGCAAGAATATCTCTTTCACCAAACGGTCGTTTGGCGTACTATCTCTACAAACTGGAGGAAATACGCATATGGACTTTAATCTGACGGAAGACCAGACCCTTATCCGGGATATGGCACGCAGTTTCGGTCAGGACGTTTTCGCACCGAATGCTGAAAAATGGGATGAAGAGAAGATCTTCCCGGTGACTGAGCTGCGGCAGGCGGCGGAACTTGGTTTTGCTGGCGTCTATGTAGGAGAAGAGCATGGCGGCTCTAATCTCTCACGTCTTGATGCGGCGATCATCTTTGAAGAACTGTCGGCTGGTTGCACATCGACGGCGGCCTATATCTCCATCCATAATATGGCGAGCTGGATGATTGATAAGTTCGGCTCCGATACGGTGCGGGCGAAGTTCCTGCCCAAACTGACTACCATGGAGCATTTTGCAAGCTATTGCCTGACCGAGCCGGGGGCCGGTTCCGATGCAGCTTCCCTGAAAACCAAAGCGGTCAGGGACGGGGATGACTATGTGATCAATGGCGGCAAGGCCTTTATTTCCGGTGGTGGCCAGGCGGATGTCTATGTGACCATGGTCCGGACTGGCGATGACAGCGCTGGCGGTGTGAGCTGTATTGCCATTCCAAAGGATGCGCCGGGGATCAGCTTCGGTGCGCAGGAACGTAAAATGGGCTGGAATTCGCAACCGACTGCCCAGGTGCTGTTTGATGACTGCCGTGTGCCGGTGGAAAATCTGGTGGGTGAAGAAGGGCAGGGCTTCAAGATTGCCATGATGGGACTGGATGGTGGTCGTTTGAATATTGGTGCCTGTTCCCTGGGCGCAGCGCGGGCCTGTCTGGAGGCTGCGCAGGATTACACGGCGGACCGCAAGCAGTTCGGCTCGCCTGTTGGAGATTTTCAGGGGATACAATTCACCCTTGCCGATATGGCGACGGAACTGGAGGCCGCCCGGCTTATGATGCGCCAGGCCGCCGCTAAGCTGGATGCGAAGGAACCGGAAGCAACACTGCATTGTGCCATGGCCAAACGCTTTGCGACGGATGTGGGCTTCAAGGTTTGCAACGATGCCTTGCAGCTGCATGGCGGCTACGGCTATTTGCGGGATTTCCCGATCGAGCGTTATGTTCGTGATACCCGGGTTCATCAGATCCTGGAAGGAACCAATGAAATCATGCGGGTGGTGATCTCCCGTAAACTGAAAGACGGGCAGGGACGCGCATAAGATGTCTGACGAACAGGAAATCATTTTTGAACAGAAGGGCCAGCTTGGGGTGATTACTCTGAACCGGCCCAAGGCCCTCAATGCTCTGACCCATGAAATGGCCATTGCGCTGGATGAAAAGCTGCAGGCCTGGGCGACGGATGAAAGCATCCAGGCAGCACTGATCAAGGGAAGTGGTGAGAAGGCTTTCTGTGCTGGCGGGGATATCGTCAAGCTCTATAACGAAGGCAAGGCGGGCGGCGACTATCCATACCGCTTCTATCATGATGAATATCTTTGCAATGCGCGGGTAAAGCATTTTCCCAAACCCTATATCGCCTTCATCGATGGCATTGTGATGGGCGGCGGTGTCGGGGTGTCGGTGCATGGCAGTCACCGTATCGCCACAGAGCGAACCCTGTTCGCCATGCCGGAAAGCGGTATTGGCCTGTTTCCCGATGTGGGCGGGACTTACTTTCTTCCCCGCTGCCCGGGGGAGCTCGGCATGTATCTCGGTTTGACCGGCGCACGGTTGAAAGCGGCTGATACGGTTTATGCCGGTGTTGCCAGCGCCTTTATCCAGTCCGTCAATCTGGATGGGCTGGAACAGGCTCTGTCCACCATGCAGTTTTCGGGAGATCCCCATAGAGATGTGGATCAGTTGATTTCCGTCTATGCGGAAGATCCGGGCCCTGCGCCGGCTGCCGCGCAGATGGCGGCTATCAACAAACATTTCGCCGGTGACAGTGTGGAAGCCATTCTGTCTAGCTTGGATGTTGACGATAGTGACTGGGCGGCGAAAACCGCACAAGGTCTGCGGTCCAAATCGCCGACCAGCATGAAAGTCACAGTGCGGCAGATCCGCGAGGGTGCTAAACGGGATTTTGATGCCTGCATGAAGCTGGAATGGCGGATGGTCAACCGGATCATCAAGGGTGTTGATTTTTATGAGGGGACCCGGGCCGTGGTGATCGACAAGGATCAGTCGCCGGTCTGGTCACCGGCCTCTCTTGATGATGTGTCCGAGGAGGACATTGAAACCTACTTTGCCCCCCTCGACAATGGTGATCTGGATCTTTGACTATTCCGGGTTATACCCGTCCAGAATAACAAACTGACCTTCAGCCGCCCCTTCCCGGGCGGCTTTTGCTTTTTGATATTCCGGGCTGTCATAAAAGGCCCGCGCCGTTTCCATATCCGGATATTCAACGACCACGACCCGCAAGGTTTCTTCAGGCCCTTCCACAGTTTCCATAGCGCCGCCCCGGGTCAGGTATTTTCCGCCATATTTATTGATGGCAATGGGCGCCAGCTTTTTATATTCCTCATACTGAACGGGATCTTTCACATTGACGCGGGCGATCAGATAGGCGGGCATGACAGGGTCCTTCTTTTTAGGTCTAAAGACTGCTAACGTTTAGGGTCAGGACCCATTAATGCTGTATTTTTGG
>DIYE01000198.1:7264-7833 GCA_002428885.1 Alphaproteobacteria bacterium UBA6062 | reverse complement strand
ATGAAAATGATGTGCAACGGATTATTTCCTATCCGGAAACACTGGTCAGCTCCGATGCTATCGCCCGCGGCTCTCATCCGCATCCGCGCACCTGGGGGACTTTCCCCCGTGTGCTTGGTCGCTACGCCCGTGACCTGGGCGTTTTGACATTGGAAAATGCCGTTGCGCGCATGACATCCATGCCGGCCGATCGTTTTGGGTTGAAAAACCGTGGGCGCATCACACCCGGGGCTTTTGCTGATCTTGTGATTTTTGATCCTGAAACCATCCGAGAAGGCGCGACTTATGAAAATCCAATGCAATGCAGCATTGGAATTGAATATGTTCTCGTCAACGGTTCGATGGTTTGGCAGGAAGGGCGAGCGACGCAAAACAGACCGGGATGTGTCCTGTGAGTGACGTCCAGGCTGCGTAAAGGCAGGCATAGAAATGACTTCCGGATGATCCGGCAATATCTCTGACGATACTGGAGTAATGAAAAGCCTGCCCCTCTGACATATCTTCCTCGGGAGGATGACGGATATGTTTGTGAGAGGGGTTTATATTTGGTGCCCAGGAGAAGACTCGAA
>DIYE01000198.1:0-7139 GCA_002428885.1 Alphaproteobacteria bacterium UBA6062 | reverse complement strand
CGCGTCTACCAATTCCGCCACCTGGGCAACTTACGTGAGGCCCTCTGATATAAATTGCGGAGAGGGATGTCAACACTCTTTTAAAAACTTTCGGTTTTTAATGTGCTTTTATCTTGGCGTCCCCGGACGTTAGGAGTAGAAACAGGTCAATAATCAATGAGCTGCGGGGCGGTTTTGGCTGCTTCGGTTGAGAGGAGAAGACCAATGTCTTCACGTTTGATCACCATTATTGGCGGGTCGGGCTTTATTGGGCGTCATCTGGTGGGTCGTCTGGCGGCCAAGGGATATCGGATTCGCCTGGCGGTCCGGGATACGGAAAAAGCAGCGGCGCTGATGACACAGGGCAATGTGGGTCAGGTTGTTGGCATGCAGACCAATATCCGCAATGCGGCTTCCGTGGAGCGAGCGGTTGCCGGGTCGGATATCGTGATCAATCTGGTTGGTTTGCTGTTTCAGGCGGGTGCCCAGAAATTTGATGCGGTCCATACGGACGGTGCCGGGGGGGTGGCGAAAGCAGCGAAAGCAGCCGGCGCCACTCAGCTTGTTCATATGTCTGCCCTCGGAGCCTCTCTGACAAGTGAATCGAATTATGCCCGGACCAAGGCAGCAGGTGAGGACCTGGTGCGTGATGCTTTTGAAGGTGCGACGATCCTCAGGCCGTCTGTTGTCTTCGGGGCGGGGGATGATTTCACAAACAAATTTGCGGCTCTGACCAGTGTTGCACCGGCTCTGCCGCTACTGGAGGGCGGTGTATCTAAGATGCAGCCGGTGTGGATTGAGGATCTGGCCGACGCTATTGTCGCCCTTATCGAAACGCCGGAGCATCAGGGCAGGATCTGGGAATTTGGCGGACCGGAAGCCTTGCCGCTGAAAGAGATTATCGGAGCGATCCTGAAAGTGACGGAACGCTCCTGTTTTATTGCACCGATGCCGGAAAGCATGATGCGCTTCATGGCCTTTTTCATGCAGATGGTGCCGGGCAAGCCGCCGCTTACACCGGATCAGGTCAGACTTCTGAAAACCGATAATGTGGTAAGCGGCAATCATCCCGGCTTTGCCGATCTCGGAATCGAGCCGGCGGCCCTATCCTCCGTTCTGCCCGATTATCTCAGTCGGTACCAAAAGGGTGGTGGACTCAGCGAGCTGCATATCTGAGGGATCCGATCGTCTCAACAGGAAGCCGCTGCCCATAAGGGAGCGGCTTTTTTTATGGCGGAATGCGCTTCGATTCCCGGATTCGCCTTAAAAATCCAACATAGGTCCGGTTTGAGACTATATGGCTGTGCCGATTTTGCCTTTCTTCTCGATTTTCTCAAAAAATAAGATAATTTTGTGATAAATAGGACAGCATGTGTGACCTGTTTATCTTTTTTTGCTGGTCATTCAGGGAGCTGTGCGGTAAAAAGAGCGTCCTGCAGCACGAAATAACGGTTTTCGTGTGTCTGATCGGCAACCCTTAAAGGTCAAGCGCCAAAGGGATCACGCCGAGAGTAGGGCTTTGAACGGGATGGCGGTTTTCGCCAAAGACCTCTGGATAAAGCAGGATCAGGTAACAATAAGATGTGAGTATAGCCCGGAATCTTCCGGGCCTGAGCTGGGGACGCCTTGATGTCAAAAAAAATGCTGAAATTTGTCTCGATCGACAAGCAGATGCCGGTCAAACGGGATGCGGACAGCCGCCGGGAAGATTTCAACGAAATTTATGAAGAATTCCAAACGGAGAAGGCACGCGAGCAGGCCAGCCGCTGTTCGCAATGCGGTATTCCTTTCTGCCAGGTTCACTGTCCGGTTCAGAATAACATTCCTGACTGGCTTAATCTGACGGCTAATGGTCGTCTTGATGAGGCTTATGAGCTTAGCCAGTCGACCAACAACCTGCCTGAAATCTGTGGTCGGATCTGTCCGCAGGACCGCCTCTGCGAAGGGTCCTGTGTGATTGAAAAGGGCTTCAACTCGGTGACCATCGGGGCTGTCGAAAAATACATCACCGACACAGCCTGGGAAAAGGGTTGGGTTAAGCCGAACGCCCCGCGGATTGAACTGGATCAGTCTGTTGCGGTGATCGGCGCGGGCCCTGGCGGCATTGCTGCGGCGGATCAGCTTCGCAAGAAAGGCTACCAGGTCCATGTTTATGACCGGTATGATCGGGTTGGCGGGTTACTGGTTTACGGTATTCCAGGCTTCAAGCTGGAAAAGGACGTGGTGGAGCGCCGTGCCAAACTGCTGGCCGATGGCGGCGTTACCTTCCATCTAAACGTGAATATCGGTGAAGACATAACCTTTGCTGACATTCGTGAAAAGCATGATGCGGTTGTGATCGCCACCGGCGTATATAAGGCGCGGGATATTTCCATGCCGGGCAGCGGCCTTAAGGGGATTGTCCCGGCGCTTGACTATCTGACGGCCTCAAACCGAAAAGGTCTTGGGGATACAGTGCCGGATTTCGAAAACGGTATCCTGAATGCCGACGGCAAGAATGTGGTGGTGATCGGCGGTGGTGATACAGCCATGGACTGTGTCCGGACGGCGATCCGTCAGGGCGCTAAATCTGTGAAATGCCTGTATCGCCGGGACCGTAAGAATATGCCGGGATCTCTTCGGGAGACCACCAATGCGGAAGAGGAAGGTGTGGATTTCGTCTGGCTTTCCGCACCAAAGGCATTTCTGGGCGATGATACCGTCACCGCTGTTAAAGCCATTGAAATGCATCTGGGCATTGCTGACTCAACAGGTCGGCAGGTGCCGGTGGAAATTGACGGCTCCGAATTTGATATCCCCTGCGACCTGGCTATCAAGGCACTGGGTTTCGATCCGGAGGATATTCCCGCTCTGTTTAATGAGCCGGGCCTTGAGGTTTCCCGCTGGGGAACCATTGATGCAGATCCGATCACCAAGATGACCAGCCTGGACGGTGTTTTCGCCATTGGCGATATCGTTCGCGGCGCATCCCTGGTGGTCTGGGCAATCCGGGATGGTCGGGATGCGGCCGCCTCCATGGATCTGTATTTAAAAAACACTGCCAGAGAAAAGCTGGCCTCCTGAGCTAGGAAGAGAAGATAAGTTATGACGCTAGATAAAAAGATGAGCGCCGGCGAGGAATTTGTAAAATCCTGGACCGAAAATGCTGAACATCTCGCCACGAACGGGCTCTATAACCCGGCTGAGGAACATGACAATTGCGGCGTTGGCATGGTCGCAGCCATCGATGGCAAGCCGAGCCGGGCTGTCGTTGAGGCCGGTATTGACGCGCTGAAAGCCGTGTGGCACCGGGGTGCTGTGGATGCGGACGGCAAGACCGGTGACGGTTGCGGTATCCACGTGCAGATCCCGCAGGATTTCTTCAAGGAGCATATCGCCCGCACAGGTCACGAGCCGCTGGACGGCAAGCTGGCGGTCGGCATGGTTTTTCTGCCGCGCACTGACTTTGAGGCTCAGGAAACCTGCCGGACCATCGTTGAAAGCGAGATCCTGAAATTCGGCTATTATATTTATGGCTGGCGTCAGGTGCCCGTGGATGCTTCCATTATTGGTGAGAAAGCCAACGCCACCCGTCCGGAAATCGAACAGATCATGATCGCCAATAACCGCGGTCTGGATGATGATGTGTTCGAACGGGAACTTTATATCATCCGCCGGCGGATCGAGAAGGCGGTTCTGGAAGCCCATATCAGCGGCTTCTATATCTGTACCTTGTCCTGCCGTTCGATCATCTATAAAGGCATGTTCCTGGCGGAGCAGCTCTCCAGCTTCTATCCGGATTTGCTGGATACGCGTTTTGTCTCGAATTTTGCGATTTATCATCAGCGCTATTCGACAAATACCTTCCCCACCTGGCATCTGGCACAGCCTTTCCGAGTTCTCGCCCATAACGGGGAAATCAACACCATTCGCGGCAACGTCAACTGGATGAAAAGCCATGAAATCCGCATGGTACACAGCACGTTTGGAGATCATTCCGATGACGTGAAGCCAATCATTCAGGCCGGCAGCTCGGATAGTGCCGCGCTGGATGCGGTTTTCGAGGTTCTGGTGCGGGCGGGCCGCAGCGCTCCCATGTCAAAAACCCTGCTGATCCCGGAAAGCTGGTCCAATACGCCATCCATGCCGGAAAGCCATAAAGCGCTGTATGCCTATTGTAACTCCGTGATGGAACCCTGGGATGGTCCGGCGGCGATCTGCGCCACGGATGGCCGCTGGGTTATTGCCGGTCTTGACCGAAACGGTCTGCGGCCACTGCGCTTTACCCTGACATCCGATGGTTTGCTGATTGTCGGTTCGGAAGCCGGTATGGTGACCGTCGATGAAATGCAGGTGGTCCGCAAGGGCCGGGTCGGCCCGGGCGAAATGATCGGTGTCGATCTGAAAAAGGGTAAATTCTACTATTCCCTGGAACTGAAAGACAAAATGGCGGCGGCCCAGCCGTTCGAAAAATGGATCGAGAATGTGGTCCATCTCGAAGACCGGCTGAAAGACGTTCAGGAGATCCGCAAATTTGACCGCAAGGAATTGCGTCAGCGCCAGATGTGCGCCGGCTGGAGCCTTGAGGATCTTGAACTGATCCTGCATCCCATGGCGGAAGACGGTAAAGAAGCGGTCGGCTCCATGGGCGATGATACGCCGCTCGCGGTTCTTTCCAACCATTATCGCGGCCTGCATCATTACTTCCGTCAGCGCTTCAGTCAGGTAACCAATCCGCCGATTGACAGTCTGCGCGAACGCAGTGTCATGACCCTGAAAACCCGTCTTGGCAATCTGAATAACATTCTGGATGAGGATCCCAGCCAGGCGGAGATTATCTCCCTGGAATCACCGGTTCTGACCAATGGCGAGTTTGAAGCCATGCAGGCCTATATGGGGGATACCTGCCAGGTGATCGACTGCACCTTCGATCCGACCTCCGGCCCGGACGCACTCTCTCAGGCGATCCGTCGCATCCGGGAAGAGGCAGAAAATGCCGTTCGCGGCGGCTGCGCCCATCTGATCCTGAGCGATATGGACACCGATGCCGATAAAGCCCCGATCCCCAGCATTCTGGCGGCCGGTGGCGTGCATACCCATCTGGTCAATGAAGGGCTTCGGACTTTTACGTCTGTCAATATCCGCACCGGTGAATGCCTGGACGTTCAGTATTTTGCCGTGCTGATCGGGGTTGGTGCAACGACCATCAATCCTTACCTGCTGCAGGAAAGCATTGCCGACCGGCATGAGCGGGGTTTGCTTGGTACTCTGGATCTGAAAACCTGTATGGCCCGGGCCAAGCAGGCGGTGGACCAGGGATTGCTGAAAACCATGTCAAAAATGGGTATTTCCGTCCTCAGCTCCTATCGCGGCGGTTATAACTTCGAAGCGGTCGGTCTGTCCCGGGCGCTGGTTGCGGAGTTCTTCCCCGGCATGCCGTCGCGGATTTCCGGTATCGGTCTTCCGGGTATCCAGCACAAGGTTGAGGAACAGCATCACAAGGCCTATCAGGAAGATATCATCGCTCTGCCGGTGGGCGGTCTGTACCGCTATCGGGCAAAAGGCGAGGTTCACTCCTTTGACGGGGAGCTGATCCATATCCTGCAGACAGCCGTTGAAAAAGACAGCTACAGCCTGTATCGCAAATATAGCGAAGGCATGACCCGGATGGCGCCGGTCAATCTGCGGGATCTTTTGGACTTTAAATCGGACCGGGCACCGATCCCGATCGATGAAGTGGAAAGTATCACTGAAATTCGCAAGCGCTTTGTGACGGGTGCCATGAGCCTTGGCGCTCTTTCCAAAGAAGCCCATGAAACGCTGGCCATTGCCATGAACCGGATCGGCGGCAAATCCAATAGTGGTGAAGGCGGTGAGGATGTGGGTCGTTTCACACCGCGACCCAACGGGGATAACGCCAACTCTGCCATCAAACAGGTGGCTTCCGGCCGGTTTGGTGTAACCGCGGAATATCTTAGCAACTGCGAAGAGATCGAGATCAAGGTGGCCCAGGGCGCCAAGCCGGGTGAAGGCGGGCAGCTGCCGGGCTTCAAGGTGTCCGACATGATCGCCAAGCTTCGCAATTCAACGCCGGGTGTGACCCTGATTTCACCGCCGCCCCACCACGATATCTATTCCATCGAGGATCTGGCGCAGCTTATTTACGATCTCAAGCAGATCAACCCGGAAGCCCGGGTCTGTGTGAAGCTGGTGGCGGAAGCCGGTATCGGTACGGTGGCAGCCGGTGTTGCCAAAGCCAAGGCGGACGTGATCATGATTTCCGCCAATTCCGGCGGAACCGGCGCGAGCCCCCAGACATCGGTTAAATATGCTGGTGTGCCCTGGGAAATGGGCTTGCCGGAAGTTAATCAGGTTCTGACCCTCAACAAGCTGCGCCACTCCGTGCTGCTCAGGGTCGACGGCGGGATGAAAACCGGCCGGGATATTGTGATCAGTGCCCTGATGGGTGGTGAGGAATACGGTCTTGGTACCGGCGCGCTGGTGGCGCTGGGCTGTATTTTGGTGCGCCAGTGTCATTCCAATACCTGTCCGGTGGGCATCTGTACCCAGGATGAGGATCTGATCAGGAAATATGAGGGAACGGCGGACAAGGTGGTCAACCTGTTCAGTTTCCTGGCCGAAGAGGTGCGTGAAATCCTCGCCTCTCTCGGTTACCGGTCCCTGGAAGAAATTATCGGACGGAGCAATCTGCTGACCCAGGTCAGCCGCGGTTCCGCCCATCTGGATGATCTGGATCTGAACCCGCTGCTGGCTGAGGCCGATGCGGGGGATAATCCGAGAATCTGCACCAACACAGGTCCTGTCCCTGTGCCGGAGACACTGGACGCACGCATGATTATGGATGCGGCCAGTGTCTTCAATAACGGCGGCGAGAAGCGGCAACTGGCCTACAGCATCCGCAACACGCACCGGGCGATCGGAACCAAACTCTCTTCCCATATTGTCCGAACCTTCGGCATGCAGGGTCTGGAAGCGGGCCATATTACGGTTCGCCTGCGCGGCTCCGCCGGTCAGTCCCTAGGTGCCTTTGCGGTGCAGGGGTTGAAGCTGGAAGTGCTGGGCGATGCCAATGACTATTGCGGCAAGGGCCTGTCCGGCGGCACCATCGTGGTGCGGCCCATGACATCCAGCCCCATCGTCTGGAATATGAACACGATTGT
>DIYE01000332.1:5571-15255 GCA_002428885.1 Alphaproteobacteria bacterium UBA6062 | reverse complement strand
CTCACCATAATGAATTTTGATTTTAAATTTGCCGCCGGTCCGTTTGTCGGCCATGTCGCGAAGCGTTTCGATACCGGCTGTGAAGGCACGGGGTTTGCCCCAGACTGACAGGTTCCAATTTACTTTCGGTCCGTCAACCATTTCAGCAGCGGTTGCCCCAAAGGCAAAACCTGCAACTGTTGTCGCCGCAGCGACAGACACCAGAGTCTTTTTAAACATTATTAATTCTCTCCCTAAACAGTAGAATTTTGTCTTCTTGATGAACAATTGAGCCAACTTAAGCACGGATGATTTTTCTTTTCAATACGATGTTCCGACGGGTTGATACAAAATAGTGTTATTTCTACGGGGGTCACGTGTTTTTCAGTCATGGCGTTTATAAAATATTGAACATGCCCGTAAAATACGAAAATCAGGCGTGGTGACGCAGCGTTGGTGAGGGATTTTGTGTTCTGCTATGCAGAATCAGAACCTGAAATGCGGACCTTGTAGGCAGAATATGTTTTGGGACCCAGCGTGATTTTGACGAACTGCCAGGCAGTCTGGGCATCTGCTTTGCTTTTCCCGTCATTATCCGGATCCGCCAGAAAGTCCGAGATGAAGTTATTCATACGGGCGGATGGGATTTGTGGAAGTCGTCCTTTTGTCTTTCGTAATTTGAGAAGTTGCTCTGCCAGATCCCCATAGGTAAAAGAATGCCCGGCTTCAGCTTGTTGACGGCGCCAGTCATTCAACCAGTACCATTGCCCGGATTTATCTTTTGATCCGGGATCTTTCCTTTGGACAAGCTCCAGCAGAAATGCCTTGGTTTTTCGGTTGCCATTATAATTTCTGACCGATGAATAAGCGGAAAGAGTATCTTCAGGTTCTGTTGACGTTCCTCTGCTTTTACTGTTTTTCTCCGGCAGGATACCGGTTGCAAGATAGGCTTTGATCTGTTCCTCGATTTCAAATTTACGCAAGCGGGCAGGCGCTATACCCAGTTTCCTGGCAAAGGCTTTGAGGTCATTTGCGTAAAAATAGCCAGATTCAAATTCTTCGACGGTCATGTTTTTGTGGAGACGAGGCATGTTCTGGTCCTGACCCTGGAGTTGCGGTTCGCTTAGACGATTGGCGGACGAACCATTGGATCTTTTTATTGACCGATATTATACCATATGAGGACAATAGAAATTCCGCTTTTCCGATGATACTGCATGATGAAACCGTCTCGTCCTTCCTTACTGATTATTGGCCATGGTTCTTCGGAAAGTCAGGAGGCTGAAAAAGCTGTTAGAGAGCATGCGGTGACACTGCGGCAAAGTAACCGTTATGGCTCGGTTGATGTGCAGTTTCTGAAGGGTAAGGCTATGGAGGCCAGGCTGCCTGAGGGGGAGGTGTTTCTATTGCCCTTTTTTATGAGCCATGGATATTTCGTATCCCATACAATTCCCCGATTGTTTGATCTTCATGAGGGCGAGAAGAAGGATGACCTTAGGCATATATTACTCTGTGATGCGATCGGCGTAGATCCGACTTTATCCGAAATTCTGGAGAGGATGGCGCTTGAAATCTGCGCAGAGGAAAAATATCAGCCTGAAAAGGTAACCCTTCTGCTGGCAGCGCATGGTTCCGCAAAATCAAAGGCTTCACGCGATGCTGCCAGGTTGCAGGAGGACGTTCTTCGTCAACATTCAGATTTCAGGACAGTTGTCTCTGTATTCCTCGAAGAAGAGCCAACCTTATCCAACTGGTTGCAGGATGAGCGTGTTGAAGAAGGTCCGGTTATTGTTCTTGGCCTCTTTGCAGCCGAAGGACCTCACGCCACGGAAGATGTTCCGCAGCAGATCCGGGAAGGGCAAGACGGGTTTCACAGGGTAAGGGGTATAAAGCCTGAAGAGGTGCATTATGCCGGTGTTGTTGGAACCAGGCCGGAAGTTGTTCGACTGATTCAGCAAAGCATCAGTCGCAGAGCCGGTGCTGCTTGATAGAAGCTGTTTATGGAGGACGATAAAGGGATGTTAAACGGGAAATGAGACTTTTGAGCGGTATTCTGTCGGAATTTATTGAGCTTTCCGCCATTTTTATGTATTGCAGGGGAATATCTACTCAATGAGGTTCTCACCGGATGAATGATCGTAAATCTTCCAGAGCTGTTCGCAAAAACATAACGGCAACGGTTAAATTTTTTGATGAAGCTAAAGGGTTTGGATTTGTATCCCCTGCTGACGGGTCCCCGGACGCCTTTATCCACATTTCCGTCATTCAGAACACATCCTATACAGAATTTGTCGAAGGCATGCGCATTGTCTGCGATCTAACTGAAGGGGATCGCGGACCTCAGGTATCTGCCATTTACGAACCGGAAGAGGGCGCTGATTCAGGACCTGCCGGTATCGACGTGGAAATTGAAGGGGTCGTCACAACCTTTGTTCCGGAACACCAATATGGCTTTGTTTCACCGGATAACGGGGGACAAGACGTGTTCATCCACACCAATATGCTGGAACGGTCTGAAGTTGAAATGGAAAATTTCGGTGTTGATACAAAAGTAAAATGTGTTGTTCGGCAGGGCCTTAAAGGTCCGATCGCCGACAGCCTCGAAGTGATTTAATAAGACGGTATTGTGGTATGATGCGGACAGAAACACTGCGCGTTCAGCGCTACCTCCGGGAAAAATTTCAAAATGATGCCTTTATCGTCAAAGAGCGGCGCCCTTCTGACGGAACTGCAGAGGTTATGCTTGGTGATGAGTTTATCGGGGTTGTTTACAGGGATGATGATGAGGGTGAAATTTCCTTCGCTTTTCATATGACCATTCTTGAGATGGATTTACCAGACGGTTCCTAAGCGCACCTTTCGATATTTCTTTCTTTTTTCTTAAGGTTTGGTGAGATAGCCTTTCTGTATGAAAAGACGGGCTCTCATTGCGGTGATCTTTGCCGTGCAAAGTCTGTTGTTATACCGTTCGGTAGATGCAACAGAGATGATTGAATTGGCCATAACAGGCAGTTCAGGACAGATGTTTGCCGGTGACTGTTATCTGGTCTCGAAAACAGGCATCCAGAAACGGCACCGTGTCAAAGGAGAAGTTCCCACCCGAATCTGGCTGCCGGCAAAGGCTGTTCGATGCAATCTCCAGAAAAGTTCAACCAAAGGTGAAATGTCTGTTGCCGTCATTCGGAATGGCGTTGTGGACGTGAGTCAAAAGAGCCGCTACCCCTTGCGCTGGGTCGTTGTATCAAGTTTCGGGCCTTGGGGGGAAGCATCCGGCGGTACTTATGCGGCCAGACCGACTTTACGTTAGCTATATGCTATAAGCCAAGCCGTTGCTGACCCGACGTCAAGCGTGAGATGAATAATACGCAAACTCTGAATTGCCGATTTCCAGTTGCATGATCTGATTGTTCTCGGGCGTCTCCTTGAAAATGACCTGGAAGGACAGTTGTATGAAAACTGGTTCATTTTTGCCACTGTTTGTTGATTCTTGTTATCAATTTCTTATTTTCATCTAACGAAAGAAGCTGTAACTTCTATTAATGGCGCGTGAAATTTCGTCAATATTTGGTACTTTACTGACTGTTCTTGTATTGGAATGCGGTCGGATGTTCAAATCGGATTTCGAATTATATTAGTCCTACTCAATGTTAGGGGAGAGATATGAAAAATGTAGTAACCTTTGCTGTTCTCGGGGCAGCTTCTATAACGCTCGCCGCTTGTGGCGGCAAGTTGGGCGAAGCAGAGAAACTGGATGCGACAGGTTCTGCATTCAATAAAGCGCTGTATGCCGACTATATTACCCTGTCAAAAGGTGAATATGGGGAAGGCGATTATACGGACTCTGATCGCTTTGCTGATAAAGCCATGATGGCTGCTTCCGGCGCAGATGTGGCTCCTTATGACCCGGCAACCTGGAAAATTCCGGCTGATCGGGAAGCCGTTTTGAAGGGTGCGTACGGCCGCCTGGTTTCCGCTCTGAACAGCACAGCCAAAGATAAGGCAACAGCTCAGTTGGCCCGTGCACAGACAAGCTTTGACTGCTGGGTACAAGAGCAGGAAGAAAACTTCCAGCCTGACCATATCGCTGCTTGCCGTGATGCTTTTATTGCAGCCATGAACGATGTTGATAAAGCCATGATGGTCGCCAAACCGGCCGCTCCGGCTCCGGCACCGAAGAAGATGATGGCTGAAGCAAAAAGCTGGGAAATTCTTTTCCACTTCGACAGCACAAAAACACTGGCCGGCGCAAAAGGCAAGATCCAGGAAGCCATCGACTATGTGAAGAACTTCAAACGTCCGCGGGTTACCATTGCCGGTTACACAGACACGTCCGGTTCGAAAGAGTATAACAAGGCTCTGTCAAACCGTCGTTCTGAAGCTCTGGCGATTACAGCCATGGATATGGGACTGGATCCGAAAAATGTCGTGATGCGGAGCTACGGTGAAGACCGTCTCGGCGTAAAGACTGCTGACGGCGTTAAAGAACAGAAAAACCGCCGCGCCGTTATTACGGTTGAAAGCAAGTAATTTAAATGGGGTGCGGAACTGGTTTTCGCGCCCTGTTCTTGGGAGGCATTCATGCCAACATTTATGAAATCACTTGTCAGCGTTTTAGGCTTTGTCGCATTTTCCCTGATGGTTTCCGGTTGTTCTCCGGAAGTCGGCAGCAAGGAATGGTGCGATGCCATGAAAGAAAAGCCAAAAGGTGACTGGTCAGCTAATGAAGCCGCTGACTTTGCAAAACACTGCGTTCTCTAAAACGCACGTTTTCCGTAAAGGGTCATCATTCTTCGGAATGGTGACCCCGGCAGGACTCGAACCTGCTACCCCCAGATTAGGAATCTGATGCTCTATCCTGATGAGCTACGGGGCCACTTCCCTTACATATTTTGAAGTCACCTGTGAACGCAAGAGGTTTGATCAAAAACCTTGGAATATTCGCCAGGTCTATCCATTTTTAGACGTTGCACTAGTTCTTTTGGGAAATTGTCCGAGGATCTTTGCTCGTCAGGAAGTAGTGTTGCAAAAAAAACACAGATTTTAGCAACCTTCTCGAGCCCAATTTTCTTGTGATGTCTGTCACTTCAAAGAGTCTGCTGTTCGGAAGTAAAAGGAAAATGCAGGCGGACCACTGTACCTGCCCGCATGGGTCTTCGGACCTTCCCTCAAACACAGTAAGGCTTCCTGGTTTCACTGGGGAGTGGAGATAGAAATGAAAAAACTCGTTCTTGGTACGACCGCGCTTGTCGCGGCGACGGCTATTACTTCTGGCGCTGCTACTGCAGCTGAGAAAATCAAACTTAATCTGGGTGGTTATCTGCAGACTTCATTTGTTGTTGCTGATTATGATACCGGTGATCAGCTTCCAACAGATATTCGTCACGAAGGTGAAGTTCACTTCACTGGTTCTACGACCCTCGATAATGGGCTGAAATTCGGTGTTAATATCCAGCTTGAAGCTCGGGAAACCACTGACCAGGTTGATGAGACCTTTATCTTTATCGAAGGTTCTTTTGGCAGGGTCAATATTGGTTCTGAGAATAGCGCTGCCTACTTGATGCACTTCGCGTCTCCCAGCCCAGTCATTGGTTGGGGATTGAATGATCCGAATTTCCTGGCAGCTGGTTTTACAACGCCATCTACTGCGCCAACTGAACAAAGTGATGCAGACAAAATTACCTATTTCACGCCGCGGTTCTCAGGCTTCCAGTTTGGTGCATCATATACACCGGATGCTGATGAAGAAACCGGTACAGGAGCTGGACCTGGTGCGCCAATCAAAGCCGAAGGTGTGAATGACGAAGCTTATTCCGTCGCCGTTAACTACATAAATAAATTTAACAGCGTGTCTGTTAAAGCATCTCTTAGCTATGAAGTAATCACCTCTTCAACTATTGATGATGTGGCAGAAATTTCAGCTGGTTTGCAGGTTGGTTTTGGCGGCTTTACAGTTGGTGGTGGTTACAAACTGACTGAAAATGAAGGCGATGTAGACGATCAAGAACGTCACGACTGGAATCTTGGTGTTAATTATGGCCAGGGACCTTGGAATATTGGTATTCAGTATGCTCACGTTGAGTTTGATGATGCGACAGATGGCGACTATGATGCTGTTGTTATCGGCGGTAACTACATCCTGGGCCCAGGAGTTACCGCCTTTGGTGGTGTCCAGTTCCATACAGCGGATGACGCTCTCGTAGGATCTGAAGGCGATGAAGCAACAATCTTCTTTGTCGGTACTGCCCTGTCCTTCTAAGGATTGGATGATATCTGTTTAATTAGGAAAGGCGGATCTTCGGGTCCGCCTTTTTTGTTGCTTTCAAAAAGTATCACGTGGATACGCGCAACTCAGTTTCCTCCCAATATTGATGAAAGTGGCCTGTTAGGTCATAGTGTGTTCTGTCTGAGATAGAAGCATATCCAAAGGTGGGGCGAGGGAATGACGAATAGAGCAGGTGATCTCAATCTAAAACCGATAGAAGGCAAATCCCATGTGAAAGGGAAGAAGACAGCCTCTCTTTCCCGGGAAACAATCCCGTCCCTGCTGGCATCGACTGTTGCAGCCTTTGGAGATAGGGAAGCTGCCTATTTTGCAGAAACAGACAGGCGTCTCTCTTATGCGGAACTAACCAAAGAGGTCGATACGTTGGCCGCAGGCTTTCTGGCACTAGGGCTGGAAAAGGGAGACCGGATCGGAATCTGGTCACCGAACAGACTTGAATGGCTACTGACGCAATTTGCAACAGCGCGCATTGGTCTGGTGATGGTCAATATCAACCCGGCTTATCGCCTGTCAGAGCTTGAATATGCTTTGAACAAGGTTGAGTGTAAGGCCCTTGTTACAGCCGCGGCTTTCAAGACATCAGACTATCTCTCGATGATCCGGGACCTGGCTCCTGAATTGGATCAGTGTGAGGCCGGGGAGTTAATGGCAAAGCGGCTACCTTGCCTTAAAAACGTTATTCAGATGGGTGAGAAAACCGAGCCCGGTATGTATCGTTTCCAAGATGTTTTGGCGAAAGGAGAGCCTGGAAACCGGGATGAATTGGATCAGATCACGGCCTCTCTTTCCCCGGATGATCCGATCAATATCCAGTTCACCAGCGGAACGACCGGGTCTCCAAAAGGCGCGACCTTGACCCACTATAATATCGTCAATAATGCGACTTTTGTAACCGCAGCACTTGAACTTACGGAACGAGACCGCCTCTGCATTCCGGTGCCGCTTTATCATTGCTTTGGCATGGTTATGGGAACCCTTGGCTGCGTTACCAAAGGGGCGGCCATGATTTTTCCGGGTGAGGCGTTTGAGCCGCATGCAACCTTACAGACCGTTGCGCAGGAGAAATGCACGGCTCTATACGGTGTGCCGACCATGTTCGTCGCTATGCTGGAGCATCCTGAGTTTGGAACATTTGAACTCTCGTCCCTCAGAACCGGTATTATGGCAGGAGCCCCCTGTCCGGTCGAAATCATGAAAAAGGTTATTGCCGATATGCATATGTCGGAAGTAACCATTGCCTACGGTATGACGGAAACCAGCCCGGTCTCCTTTCAGAGCGGCGTGAATGATAGCCTGGAAAGGCGGGTAACGACGGTGGGCCGTATCCATCCTCATGTTGAGGTTAAGATTGTTGGCGAAGATGGTGTGATATGTCCCGTCGGAGACCAGGGGGAGCTTTGGACACGCGGTTATTCCGTTATGCAGGGCTATTGGAATGATGAGGAGAAAACCAAGGAATCCATTGTTGAGGACGGCTGGATGAGAACCGGTGACCTTGCCGTTCTGGATGACGAGGGATATTGCAATATTGTCGGCCGAGTTAAGGATATGATTATCCGGGGCGGTGAGAATATCTATCCGAGGGAGATAGAAGAGTTCCTGTATGGCAATCCCAAAGTGCAGGAAGTTCAGGTCTTTGGTGTCCCCAGTGACCGGTTGGGCGAGGAAGTGGCAACCTGGATCGTCCTGGCACCCGGCGAGGAATGCAGTGAAGACGACATTCGCGATTACTGCAAAGGGCAGATCGCACACTACAAGATACCGAAATATGTCCGTTTCAAATCAGAGTTACCCATGACCGTTACGGGTAAGCCTCAGAAATTTGTCATGCGGGATGCGATGGCGGAAGAATTAGGGCTAATCGCTGCAAAAACGGCCTGATGGAACAGCTTAAAAAAAGCCCGGCATTGCCGGGCTTTTCGTCTTTTGAAGGAGGAAAAGGGGGCCGTCAGGCGCCTTCTTTTCCGACGATAGTCAATGAACAGATATTCTGGTGCGGGAAACCGCCCAGATTGTGGGTCATACCAAAAACCGGTTCTTCTGAACGCTGGCGTTCACCGGCCCGGCCGTTCATCTGCAGATACATCTCATAGATCATACGAAGGCCTGAGGCGCCGATCGGGTGACCGAAGCATTTTAGGCCGCCATCGATCTGGCAGGGGATCTTGCCATCCGCATCATAGAAACCATCCATGATGTCGTGAACAGCCCGGCCTTCATCGGAAATAAACAGATCCTCCATGGTCACCAGTTCGGTGATGGAGAAGCAGTCATGCACTTCAAACAGGCTGACCTGCTCGCGCGGTTTGGTGATGCCGGCTTCCTGATAGGCCCGCTTGGCGGCAGCCCGGGTGGTTACGAAGTGGCTGCCGTCCCAGGAGTTATGCTGAGCTTCCCGGCCGTTGGAGGCGGAAAGCTGCATGGCCTTCACGGTCACCAGGTCTTTCTTGCCAAGAGACTTGGCGATTTCCGGTGTGGTCACAATGGCAACCGCCGAACCGTCACTCACACCGCAGCAGTCAAACAGACCCAGCGGTTCGGCGATCATCGGCGCGTTCATCACCTTGTCTTCGTCAATCTTATTGCGAAGATGGGCTTTCGGGTTGCGGGATCCGTTGTCATGGCTTTTAACGGAAATATGGGCCATGGCCCGTTTCAGGTCTTTTGCCTCGACATTATGCTTTGCCCGGTAAGCTGTCGCAAGCTGGGCGAATGAGCCCGGTGCAGAAGCATTGGCCCAGAACATGTCATTAACGGAACCGCGGCCACGCTGCGGCAAACCGCCATAACCGGTGTCTTTCAGTTTTTCAACACCAACCGCCATGGCGATATCGGCAGCACCGGACGCAACCGCATAGACAGCGCCCCGGAAAGCTTCCGATCCACTGGCGCAGTAATTTTCCACGCGGGTGACCGGAATATTGGGCAAACGCAGCGCCATGGAAAGCGGAACAGCAGACTTACCCACATGCTGCTCTTCAATACCGGTGCCGAACCAGGCAGCATCAATCTGGCTTTTGTCGATGCCCGCATCTTCAATCGCCTCAACAAAGGCTTCGACAATCAGATCTTCCGCATTGTCATTCCAGCGTTCACCAAAGGCTGAACAGCCCATTCCAAGGATGGCGACCTTATCTTTAATTCCTGATGCCATGATTATTCTCCTTGTGTTCCTGCGTCCACGGGGGTCGCTTTCCAGAAGTAACGGCGGAAGCCGCGTTTATAGTCGTAATCCTTCACCCGGAAGACCATCTTCATCTTCATGCCGACAGTTGGCTCTTCTGCCGGATCAATATCCGTAAAGTCAGCCATAAGACGGCCGCCTTCTTCAAACTGGATCATGCCGTAATAGGCTGGCGGATCCGGTGAGAAAGTCAAGCGGTCAGCGGTGTAGGAGTTCATGCTGGCGACCCGGTCGGCAA
>DIYE01000332.1:0-5515 GCA_002428885.1 Alphaproteobacteria bacterium UBA6062 | reverse complement strand
ATGCTGGCGACCCGGTCGGCAAAAGGATAATCCTCCTGGGTATCCACGGCGCCGCAATTTTCGTTCACACACATCTTTGATTTTGGGAACTGCGCCGTTCCGCATTTGGAACATTTTCCGCCCATCATGCGCTGGGCCATCTTCCGGTTCCGGTAAAGGGTACTGAGGCCGGTATTCTTGTCTACCTCAGCCCGGATGCCAAGCTCCATGGTCACCAAGTTATTGAAGGCCATGAATTTATTATAGTTGCTCTCTTCCTTACGCCGGGCAAGGGAGCCGGAAATACCGGAGCGGGCAGGCAGGGACTTGATCGCATCGGTCACTTCGAATAACAGGGCATCGCTGCCCTGACCGAAGCTGGCGACCAGAATCTTGTCACCGGGACTGGCGTTTTCCAAAGCCTGCACCAGCATGACCAAAGAGTGAGCCGTTCCGGTTTCGCCGCAATTGGCCTGCATGTTATCGGCAACGGCTTCTGCGGAAATACCACATTTTTTGGCGATGCCGGCAGCCACATTCCGGGCGGCGACCGGGAAGCAGAAAGTGGTCACATCAGTGGCGCTGACACCTGATTTTTCCAAAACGGCATTGATGGCCGCCGGGGCGATTTTGAAATACCCTTCATCGCGAACCCAGCGTTCTTCCCAGTTATAGTCATAGCCTTCATCTTCACTGCGGAAATGGTCGACAAAATCGACTGACTCGGTGTGGCTGCCGAGGCAGCGGGCGATAACATTCCCTTCGCCGATCAGTAGGGCTGCTGCGCCGTCACCTGTTGTAAACTCAAGGGGACTGGCTGCTTTGGTTTTTCTCTTTTCAGCCGTCGTGACCAGGATGGGCTCTCCGCCACCTGAAGCACTCTGCAAGGCGAGGCTTAGAGCAGAACTTCCTGCTCTCTGGGAGGAAGCGATATCAAGTGCCTGGATGTCTGATTTCAGATTGAGAGCGTCCGCAACGATACCGGCATTCTGACGGTCGGTGAACGGGAAGGTTGTCGATGCCATATAGACGGCTGACACATTATCCCGATCATAAGATGTCAGGCAGTCTCGAGCCGCTTCAACGGCCATGGTGACACTGTCTTCATCCCAGTTCGCCATGGATCTTTCGCCGCGGGATAAGCCTTTCAGGCCTGGATTAACCCAGGCGTGGGCTTTAAAAATCTCGCTTCGCTGCAATCGGCTCTTCGGGATGTACCCGCCATAGGCCAATATTCCTGCTGCCACTTTCGTCTCCTTAAACTCTTTTTGTTCTTTCGGACCGGTCAGGGTGCCGCTTTAATCTGTCGGGATTCTCTTATTCAGGGAAATCTCACCGAACTAATTTCCTCACAGATAAATTCGGGTTAACGCGTTGTTTCTTCATATTTTCCGCTGATTTAATTACCATTTTCATTTTTCTTATTCAGGTAAGTGTCCGGTACATGAAGTTTTTTCAGCGTAACGTCAGTGTAATTAATAAGCAAGCTTATTGTTTTTGGGTTGCTGGGGAGATTAAGTGTATCTGGTGGATAAAAAACAGTGGTATAAAAGCGCTCCTGACAGAGAGAAGGATTGGAATGGATTACAGGGATCATCGGGCTGCTTTTATATTCAGCGATATAGCTCGTTATCGGGCGCGCTTGTTTGATCGCTTGCTGGCTCCGCATGGACTGACAACCTCCCAAGCCTGGGTTTTGGCTGAGCTGTTTGTAGAGGACAATCTGGCACAGAATGAAATTGCCCGGCGAATGGGTGTTGGAACGGTGACCGTAGGCGGGCTTGTTGAGAGGCTGGAAGTACGGGGGTTGGTTTCCCGGCACATTGATCAGGAAGATCGTCGCATAAAACGTGTGGTGCTGAAGGAAGCGGCAAAACCGATCGGAAGGGTTTTAAAGGGCTGCGGTATAGAAGTTAATCGGGTTGCTTTTGGCGGGCTGCGGGAAGACGAGGCGCAGGTGCTGATGGATAATCTGCTCACTGTCCGGGGTCAGTTGCTGGAAGCCCTTGAAGGTGAAAAAGATCTCCAAAGTGCGGCGGACGCTCTTTTAAAGAAAGAAACAGAAACCGGGTAGCCGGAGATATAAGAATTGCAACCTTTGACGCCGACTATGAACCGGTTCCCATATTAGATCGTTTTTGGGACTGTCTTAATCGTACGGATCCGGAGGGGTGTCCGCTTTCATATCCGCTTCTTTTCTCGCAAGAGTGCGGATAAAACCGTTTACAGATGCCTTGACCTGAGGGTCATCAATATCGTTGTAATTTCGGATCAACTCGATAACAACACGATTATTACCGCCATGTGCAAGAGGAGAGACCGATTTGCTGATATCGGCCTGGTCAAAGAAATAGGATACCTCGACTCCCAGAGCGACAGCGAGTTCATAGAGTTTGCCAGCACTGCATCTACTGGTGGCCGTTTCGTATTTCTGAATTTGTTGATAAGAGAGGCCGATCACGTCGCCCAGATCACCCTGGGTTAGTCCCAGCTCGGATCGCCGATGTCGGATACGGGCACCAATATGCCTATCAATTTTCTGGGCTGTCTTACTCATGAAAAACGGTCCTTGGTTTTATGGGCGGAAATTTTGTCAAAGAAACCTATGGCGATGACTATTGATTTTACTCCGTATAACTTTAGTGTGATTTGAAGAGAAATTTTACTCTTGCTGGTTTTGCTTTGGCACATTCCAATAGTATTATTTTCATTCTGACTGAGACAATAATAATCTTATTATGTTATTTTTGTGGCAATCTATCTAGATAGAAAATCGAAATAACCTTTTAGTGTGATTTTGGGCGAGTGTTGCGGCGGAACCTATTGTGAAAGTGAAGATTATGAAGAAGTGGGAAGATTATAAAAATATGGGACATGACTTTCCTGCTTTCGATAAAGATTTTTGTTCCAGGCTGGACCAGATCTGTCGGGCGGTCGGCAGTCGGGAGGACGCCGCAAAAGCCGCAGGAATTTCGGTCAATCAGCTTATCAAATATATAAAAGGAAAGACGAACCCCTCGTTTTTTGCGCTGGCAAACCTTGTTTCCTGCACGTCCTATTCACTGGATTGGCTTGCGACCGGTCAGGAGGAGGAGAAACCTGTTCGATCGAAAATGACAGAACATTCAGATCACTTTGAACCTCGGATTGTATGGAATGTTGCCTATTTTCTGGCAGGAGAATCAACCTTGATTAAAGTGGATCCGACAAGCCTTGCAGATACAATCATCAGCCTGTCAGAATACATCAAAAACGAAGAGGCAGAGGACGCTTCGACCGGAAAAGTCATGAGCTTTGCAGCAGCACAACTAAAGAAGGCAAATAGCGAACGATGATCCGCACCAGTCGGCAGATAAGTCTATTTGTCGCTTGTTAATCTCATTAGGGGGACGGTTAAGTTGGAGCAGAGTGCCTTCATTAAACAGTGCTGTCATATAGTTGCCCTCTTTTTACGTGATATTCTGTGTTTTTCTTCCTTTATTAAGAGATTTTTCCGCTTGACCAGTGTTCCTCACACAGTGGATACTTGAATATCCCAATAATCCTCTATTTCAGGGAAAAATAACGTGTTGGATCAAAACATTCAGCTCCGGCTGCAGCCTTTAAAAAGCAAAAGCTATCGAGGTGTGATTGTTCCGACAATTCTGGTTGTGTTAAGCGCATCTATCGCGTTGATGACCTTCTTAGATGATGAGGAGGGATTAGCCAGTGACGACCTGTCAAAACTGACGGTGCTTGCTGCGGAAAGTCTTGGAGAAAGCCCCGCAGCTCTTTGGGTTGTTTTAGAAAACGAAGTTGGCCGGCCGCACGGCGAATTTACCCCGACAGATACGATGAAAGCGGCGCGTTTTCTTATGGATAGAATTGACCCGACCCGGTTAGAAAAGACCAAGATTTCAGCTGGCGAACTGGATTACTGAATAAACGACGGTAATCTCGTGCTTGCTATCGTGAACCCAGACTGAATGCGCGAAATTCTGATTGAACGGTACGATTCTGGTATTCGTTCCGTTCTTGTTAATTTCGAGACTTTCGTAGAAATCATCGGGAATATCAGTGCCATCCGGGAATTTCGCTAACAATTTTCCTTCGCGGTTGAAGATCGTGACAACAGAGTAGTCCGTTTCAATGATGGAAGGATGTATCAATCTGTTCGGCGAAAGGATGGCAACGGTGACATATTTGACAGCTCCATTTGTCATAACAGCCTGACTGGCTGGTAAAAAAGGGCTGCCGGATGTTCTGCCTATTACGGGCGTGTAAAGGGTCATTTTCCGCTGATTAAATGCGCCTTTGAAGTAGTCTCGGTCGCCCAGGTAAAGCCTTTGGGAAATACCGCGTGATGCTACCTTGTGATATGTGTCATACACTATTTCCCCGCGATCATCGAGGACAAGAATTGATCTAATGCCGTCCACCTGGTTTGCGTATCGCGCGAGGGTCGCTTCCAACACAGAGGGAGTGAGGTCAGGATTGTTTGACAACAGGTCGCCGGCCGCCATTAGTACTGTAGACGTTTGGTTCAGAAGTGACGAAGCATTGAGAGCCTGGTTCAGTAATTTATGTTCCTTTTGATCACTGCCTGCAACTGCTAAAGACCCCAGTATTAGTATAAACAGTATCAAAACCAAGCGTCGCATCAGCGCTCCTTCCTGTGTAAACACGAGGTGAAAAACGACGTGTCGTACACGTACAAGCTCTTTCTTCTCGTTCCACGTTATTTTTACTGTTTTAATGCTACCAAAATATAAGGAGCGCCGTAAAGTTCCGTGCAGGCAAAAGCAGAGAGTGAGGAAATGACTCTTCCGACAAGACAAACAAAAGTGGGTAAAGTGGGGAACAGTATCTAGGTGCTTGTCAATTGAGAGTAAAAGAAATGGGAACTAGAAAGGTACCGTTGCTGGACGGATCATTTTGCAGAAATTCCGGGTAAGGAGCCGCAGCCTTTACGACCTTGATGGCTGCTTTATTCAGGATACTGCGGCCACTCGAATTTGCTACTTTGGCATCGATAAGTTGCCCATCTCTCGTGACCTTTAGTTCCACCGTAATACTGCCCTGTATACCCCTTCTTTTGGCTCGTTTCGGGTAATTTTTCTTAACGTAAGGCACAAGATGTTTATGCAGGATATGGCTGTAGGTAAGTCGTCCAGCCTGTCCGCCACCAGAAGAACTTTCGCCTACACCCGTCCTATCGGCGTTGGATTGACCCTGTTGAGCGGAACCGTTATTTCCCTCTATATTTATCTGTGAGACGCTTTCCCGCTTGACTGGGGTAATCGCGGAAGCCGGAGCCGGTGTCAATATCTCGGGCTTTGGTTCTTCGACTTTTGCAACCACAGGTGGCTTCACTGGCTGAGGTTTGACCACGAGCGGTTTTTTCAGCACAGGTTTGACTTTAGGGCGGGGAACAGGTTTTACCTCAGTCGTCTTTACCTCCTCAACCGGTTTTTTCTCTTGCATCGGCTGCGGCTTTGATACTTCTGGCTCTGGCTCCGGCTCTGGCTCTGGCTCTGGCTCTGGCTCTGGCTCTGGC
>DIYE01000235.1:4937-21555 GCA_002428885.1 Alphaproteobacteria bacterium UBA6062 | reverse complement strand
GAAAGACTTCCAGGCCCTGCATGAAGTTGAATAAGACTTCGTCGGCATCCGTGATAATCAACGGTCTATCAGGAAGAATAGAGATTGTTTCGAGTTGCGGCAGGACCGCTTCGTGAATATTGACCGTCATACTGATTAAAACTCCAAAGAGGCGCCGGGAAAAAAGGGTCGAATTCTGGCTGGTAGAGTTGGATCTACCTGGCAGTCTTCACAAAATCCCAACAGGATATCTTCGTGAGCCAACAGAAAATCCAGGACGCCGGCAAAGACTTCCGGATTTTCAGCCAACCGACTGAAATCATCCGGTGCAATTCCTGTTTCCGCCATCAGCCAATCCCGCCTTTTTTCGTCTTCCAGCAGGTATGTGACGGCCTGTAAGGCCGTGATATCAGCAAGCTCTTGATTCATTGTCTTTTTTGTTTGTTAAAGAGAGACAAGGGTAACAGAAATTTAAACTTATTTCTGTTAATTGTGTGATGTTATTGTCATTATATTTCTGAATCAGGGCATTTCCGATCGTTGATATGATTAGAAAATCAGGTTTTTGAAGTAGTCTGACATTAGATTATAACAAGAAAACGTGCGTCACCAACTGACTGATAAGGCGGCCAGGGAAATGGATTCCGTACTAAAGAAAACGGTACTTATTGTTGAAGATAATGAACTGAACATGAAATTGTTTCATGATCTTCTGGAAGCGCATGGTTACGCGACGTTACAGACCAAGGACGGGATGGAAGCCCTGTCTCTGGCACGTGAACATCAGCCTGACCTGATCCTTATGGATATCCAACTGCCGGAAGTGTCCGGCCTGGAAGTGACCAAGTGGATCAAGGAAGACGAAAATCTCAAATCAATCCCGGTCGTTGCCGTAACCGCCTTCGCTATGAAGGGGGATGAAGAGAAAATCCGGGAAGGGGGATGCGAAGCCTATATTGCCAAACCCATTTCTGTCGGGAATTTTATAGAGACCGTTAAAGGGTTCTTGAACTAAGCTTATGTCTGCCCGAATTCTAGTCGTCGATGATGTCGTTCCTAATGTTAAGATCCTGGAAGCAAAGTTATCCGTCGAATATTATGACGTTATAACAGCCTTTAACGGGCCGGACGCCCTTGAGCTCGCCAAAGATAAATCACCTGACCTCATTCTGCTGGATGTGATGATGCCTCAGATGGATGGGTTTGAAGTTTGTCAGCGACTGAAGGCAGATCCCTCAACAGCTCATATACCCGTTGTCATGGTCACTGCCCTCAGCGAAACCGCTGACAGGGTGCAGGGGCTTGAAGCCGGCGCGGATGACTTTCTGACGAAGCCGGTTGATGATGTGGCCCTGTTCGCTCGCGTTAAATCCTTGTTACGCCTCAAAATGATGATGGACGAGTTTCGCCTGAGAGAGGAAACCAGCCAGGATCTTGGTGTTCTCAGTGAGGAGGACGGAGCGGTTGTCGAGCATCGGGGGCGTATTCTCGCTATCGATGATAATGACTTTTCGGCGTCGCAGCTCCGACAAGTCTATGAAGAGAAATACGACGTTACCGTTGAAGGAGATATGGAAGAAGCCCTCATTCTGGCACGCGGAGGAGATTTTGACCTGGCAGTTGTCAGTATGAGTTCCAGCAGTTTCGATCCGTTGCGCTTATGCTCCCGTATCCGCACGTTCGAGGAAACCCGGCAACTGCCTATCTTGACGCTCGTTGACGATTCGGATTCAGATAAGTTGGTGAAGGGATTGGAGCTTGGCGTTAATGACTATGTCATGCGACCCATCGACAATAACGAGTTAATCGTCCGGACCCGGACCCAGGTGTTGCGCAAGCAATATCAGGACCGGCTTCGCCACAATTATCACCGCAGTATGGAACTGGCCGTAACAGACGGCCTGACGGGGCTTTATAACCGCCGGTATATGGCCAATCACCTGGATACGCTGTTGCAGAAAGCGCGTCAGGAATTCAAGCCGGTCTCCGTCCTGATCATGGATATCGATTTCTTTAAAAATGTGAACGATACCTATGGTCACGATGTAGGGGATGATGTCCTGAAAGCCTTTTCCAGTCGGATCGGAAAAAGCGTTCGCGGTATCGATCTGGCCTGCCGTTTTGGCGGTGAGGAATTTGTGGTGGTGATGCCGGATACGGACCTGGCTGTTGCTTCAGGGGTCGCGGAACGGTTGCGGCGCGAGGTTGCCGAAAATCCGTTCAGCGTTTCAGGAGGCAGTAATCTTCTGGATATCACCTGTTCCATCGGTGTGACCATGTCAGCTCCCGATGAGGTGACGGACAGTATTCTCAAACGGGCTGATGAAGCTCTCTATGCGGCTAAGCGAGACGGTCGCAATCGCGTGGTAACCACTCTTTCCGGCTGAAAATGGCAGCGCCCATCCGGCCCGTTATAACAATCCTCATTCCCCAGAAACAAAAAACCCCGGCAAGTGCCAGGGTCTTTTAAAATTCGGATAGGAAAAATCTTATTTGATTTTTGCTTCCTTGAATTCCACGTGCTTGCGAGCAACCGGATCGTATTTACGCATCACCATTTTTTCAGTGAGTGTACGAGGGTTCTTTTTGGTTACATAATAGAAACCCGTACCCGCAGTACTGACCAGTTTGATCTTCAATGTGGTCGGCTTAGCCATGTCCGCAACTCCGTCTTTCGCCTGCCACATCGCAGGAGAATTAAATATTGAAGCCCGGAAAATACGGATTTAATCGGCCAAGTCAAGCCTTTCACGCATATTTAGCCATATAAATCGTCACAACAGATCCTGTCCTTTCGCGCGATAGCGCTGCCACAGGACCAGAAGCAGGAAGAGGAGGCAGATGGTTGCAAAAATCATGGGCATGCCATGGGGTTCGTATACTTCCATGGCTACGCCTGCAGAGAAAGGACCAATCAGGCTTCCAACACCCCACAGCACTCCTGCTGCGGCATTGGCGGTAATAAGATCAGGGCCTTTAAAAGACTTGCCCATGATTACCAGGGCGATGGTGTAGGTGCCGACGACCGCTCCGCCCCAGATGACCAGCATGGGCCAAAGGAAGTAAGGGAATCCGATCACGATCGGCAGAAGCAACGCTCCGATTAGACCAATGAGACCGCAGCAGAGAATCACGGGGGCCTGTCCCCAGCGATCCGCCAGCCATCCGATCGGGAATTGCAGCAGGATGTTACCGGCCAGCAAAACACTGGACATGAGAACGGCCAGTTCCGCTGTCATCTGGTTCTTTACCCCGTAAACGGGAAGTAGAGTGAGGACAGAGCCGTCAAAGAACGCGACCAGGAGGGCGGCACCGCATATCATGGGGGCCGTTTTCATAAAGGAAAACAGGGAGAACCGGCTTTTACCGGACAGGACAGGGAAAGTACCTCTCGAGTAGAGGAAAAACAAGCCGGCGATAGCAATGATCAACCCTGCGATAACAAAGGGGAGTCTACCTTCTGATCCGATGATATTGATCAGAACCGGACCCGTTGCGAAACCAGAGGCCATAAAGGAGATGTATATAGCGACCGTGCGACCGCGTGTTTTTTCCTCGGCAATCTGATTAAGCCAGGTTTCGCTGATCAGAAAAAGAGTTGCCATGGCCGCTCCGATCAGGAAGCGCAGGAGGAACCAAAAGATCAGGTTGTCGCTGATGGCAAGGGCCATGATGGAGCCGGTACAAAGCGCCAAAGCGCCCCAGAGCATGGCGCCCGTTCCGATAATATGTGTCAGCCTTGGGATAATCGGAGAGGCCAGCAAAAAGGCGAGGGCGGGAAGAGAACCCATCAGGCCGATGATATCACTGCCGATCTCCCGGCGCTCCAGCGACAGGGAGACAAGGGGTATGGACAGGCTGAGCGAAACAGCCATCACGGTGACAGCCGTGATGATGGCGACGATGGCTCGTCGCCGGTCGCGTGCTGAAAGTGTCAAACTGTCTCCTGGCGGATAACCGAACGGCCTTTGATATAGGTGAAGTGTGAGAATCTCGACACGCGATCCCGTCCGCTTCGGAAATGATGTCTGAGTTCCTCCAGAACAAACTCAGTAACATCGACAACCGGCATATTCAAGGCTTCTTCAATGCCGTACCAGCCAAGGTGGGTCAGTTCTCCTGATCCGCCGAGGGTGCCTTTGATGGAACCGGCATCGGTCATGAGAAAACGGGTATTGAAGCGGATAGGACTTTCCGACGGCGTGATAGCTCTGGCGATATAGTCAAGGCCAGACAAATCCGGTACCAATTCACCGTTTTGCACATCACCGATGACAAGACCGGTTTCCTCAAACGTTTCCCGGACGGCGGCGCAGGCAATCGCTTTCGCCATATCCCCGGGTTCCGACAGGCGTTTTGCGATGGCTGGCGGTAAAGACCGGCTACAGGTGGTCAGGTGATCATCGTCATCCACGCGCCCTCCCGGAAAAACAAAAACATCTGGTAGGAACCGGTGACCTTTGGCCCGCTTGCCCATCAAGATCTCGATCCGGTCCTTTTCGGCTTTCCGGTACAGGACAAGGCTGGCTGCGTGGCGTGGTTTGACACGTTGAGAGGCCATGCGTGCTTATTCTGTTGTGAAGATGCGTTCGCCTCGCACCATTTTGAACAGTTTGACAGGCGTTGCCGGGACTCGCTTGGGTTTCTCTTTCAGGAACGCTTCTACCTGCCGCAAGATATATTCGGTGATTTGCGGAATGTTGAGATCCATTGCCTCTTCAATGGTGACCCATTTCATATCCAGAAGTTCGCCCGAGCCATCCAGATGACCGGCGATATTGGCACCATTATAAACAAAGAAGCGGGTGTTGAAGCGTTTCTTGCGCATGGGAGGTGTAACGGCCCGTGCGATATAATCAAGCTCTGACAGGTCCGGTCCGCAGGTGTTGGTGCCGAATTCATTCCAAACGGATAGTTTGGAACGCCTGGGGCGATCATAGGAGGCGGCAATCAGTAGGCCTGTTTCTTCAAACGTTTCACGGATGGCAGCGATGGCAAGGGCTCTTGCCCGCGCTGGAGAACATCCCCCGCGGCACAGGCGATCATAGATGTCAGTGCGCATGTCTTTCGCCGGAACAATCCTCGAATCAGCGGTATCGACCCGGCCGCCGGGAAAAACATAGGTATTCGGCATAAAGCTGTGCCGGGCGCTTCTTTCCCCCATCAGGATTTCGGTGCGATCACCATTTTGGCGATAGATAATAATGGAGGAGGCGTCTTTGGGCCGGGGAGCTTTGGTATTTGAGTCGCGGTTTTCCGCCACGCTTCTGTTTTTCTTTTCTGACATGCAAGGTTCCTTTTTCCTTAAGCATGCCCGTAACGATAAGTTAAGTCCAGCGCCCCGTCTAATCAGTAGAGGATATCAATCAATCTGTTGCGCGGAATACCCGGTGGCTTCTTCATCAAAGCCATGCATGCGACGTGCCCACTGAATGCCGATCAGAATGCCTTTGATGCGCGGCAGAAGGACCAGGGAGGCAATCAGGGAAAGCGGGATCCAGATCGCCATATGGATCCAGGTTGCCGGGCTATAGGCTTTTTCCAAAGCCAACAAGCCTGGAACCACGAAATGCAGGACGATCATCATCGTGAAATAGGGTGGTGCGTCATCCGCGCGCTGGTGATATAGTTCAAGTCCGCAGTGATTGCAGGTGTGTCTTACCTTGATATAACCGTCAAAGACTTTCCCTTTGCCGCATTCAGGGCACCGGCAGGCAAGACCTCTCCAGAAGGCGCTGTTCAGGGATCTGTCGGACTTGTTATCGCTCATTTTCATCCACTACCACACAATTCATTAAAATCAGCATAACAACAGATGGCCGGAAAAGGGATGCCTTAAAAGGCGTTGCGACACTGTGCCGCATCCTGCATTGATTCATCTCAATGACAGATCGGAATTGGCTTAGGCCCTAACCCCTAGCTTTTACGCGCTTTTTTAAAGGCTGCTCTTTTTTTGCCTTTTGGCGTTGTTTTCTTCTTGGCCTTTTTGACCGGTCTCGAAGCTTTACCGGCTCTTGTCCGGCGTTTGCGCTTTGCTTCGCCAGTGTCATAAGCCGATGAACCGCTGCCGTCTTCGATCGAAACAATCATGCCACCGGTGGCGATATCCACTTCACGCAACTGAACCGCCAGCCGATCAGCCAGGCGATATGTAACGCCCGTCCGTTCTCCAAACAAGGAATGCGCGGCTTCGTCATAAATAAAGAAATCATGGCCGAGGGTCGAGATCGGGGCGAAGGCATCGGCGCCGGTATCTTCGAGCGCGAAAAACAAGCCCGCCCGGGTCACGCCCGTAACTTTGGCCTGGAAAATCTCATTTACCCGGTTGGCCAGAAAAACGGCCGTAAAGCGGTCCAGAGTCTGCCGTTCCGCTGCCATGGCACGCCGCTCAAAACCGGAAATCATTTCCCCGATCTCACTGAGATTTTCGGCATCTTCCTCGATCAGACCATCGGAACCAAAGCCATGCGCAGAAATCAGGCTGCGATGCACCAGCAGGTCCGCATAGCGGCGGATCGGTGAGGTGAAGTGGGCATATTTCTTCAGGTTAAGCCCGAAATGATGGTGATTTTCAGGGCTGTAAACGGCCTGCGATTGGGACCTGAGAACCAGGCTGCTGACCAGTTCCCGATCCGTTTCATTTTCCGTCTGCGCCAGGATCCGGTTAAAGGTCGCTGTTTTTAACACCTGGCCTTTGGCGAAACTGATATTCATCTCCGAGAGGATATCATGCAGCCCTTCAAGCTTTTCTCGATCCGGTTCTTCATGCACTCGGAACATGCAGGGACGGCGTTTGTCGGTCAGCGTTTCGGCAGCCGATACGTTCGCCTGAATCATAAACTCTTCAATCATCATATGAGCAGCAAAGCGAACCTTCTTGTGAACGGCCTTGATAAAACCGTCCTTGTTCAGCTCAATTTGCCGCTCCGGCAGTTCGAGATTGAGAGGTTCGCGCTTGTCCCGGGCTTTTTTGAGGGCGGCATAGGCGCCAAAAAGTGGTTTGATGACACTTTCCAGCAGAGGTTCGGTAACATCATCCGGATGGCCGTCAACCGCATCCTGGGCCTGCCTGTAGGTAAGAGAGGCAGCGGAATTGATCAATGCTCTCATAAAGCTGTGGCGGAGCTTATTACCTTTCGCATCGAACCACATCTGAACGGCCATAACCGGCCGGTCCACATTGTCATGCAGGGAGCAGAGGTCGCTGGAAAGTTCGTGAGGCAGCATCGGGACGACCCGGTCCGGGAAGTAAACCGAATTTCCCCGCTTGCGGGCGGATTTATCCAGTTCTGAACCGGTTGTGACATAATGGGCCACGTCGGCAATCGCCACGATAACCGTCCATCCGCCGGAGTTTTCCGGATCTTCATCCCGGGCCGCCCAGACAGCATCATCCCTGTCCCGCGCATCAGCCGGATCAATGGTGATAATCGGCAACTTGCGCAGATCAGTCCGATCTGCCAGCTCTACAGGCTTTGCCGCAGCGGCTTCCTGCATCACTGCATCGCTGAACGTATGGGGAATGCCGTGGGCATGAATGGCGATCAGGCTGAGAGAACGAGAATCGCCCAGCGGCCCGAGACGCTCTGTCACTTTTCCTTCCGGCAGGCCGTGGTGACGACCGGGAAGGATGTCGCACAGGACCACATCCCCGGTTTGGGCGCCTTTGGAAAATTCTTCCAGGATAATGATTTCTTTTTTGTTTTTACGATCCGTCGGCTGTACCCGCCCGTTACTGCCGGTGCTGGTATAGACCCCCAGAACTGGTCCGCTGGAGCTGTTCAGATGGCGGATAATCCCGGCTTCATAGCTGCCGTCTTTCTGCTTGGCGAGACGGGCCAGCAGCCGGTCACCAACACCGGGCGCTTTGGTCCGGCTGTTGCCCTTTTGACTGACATAGATTTTAGGTGCATCTCCGTCCCCTTCCCAGCGCAGGGGCGTCGCAATAACATCGCCATCTTCATCAATACGAATAACATCAATCACTCCAACTGCCGGAAGCGAACCGGGGGTGGAGAGAGATCTTTTGCGGCCCTGTTCCAGAACACCGTCGCTGACCAGCTCCTTCAGGATCTGCTTCAGATAGATCCGGTCCGATCCCTTGATATTGAAGGCTTTGGCGATTTCACGCTTGCCAACCGGCGTTTCGCTTTCTTCAATAAAGGTTTGAACCTGCTCCTTACTGGGCAGGTAATCGGTTTTAGGGGGCGTTTTGCTCAAAACGCCCTGCTATTCATCGGCGGCAGCGGATTTTTTCTTCGGCGCTGCTTTTTTCTTAGGTGTGGTTTTTTTGGTTGTTGTCTTTTTCGCGGTAGTTTTCTTGGCAAGCTTCGGTTTCTTGCCGCTTTTCTCGGCTCGGTCAGCCAGAAGCTTGACCGCTTCCTCCAACGTGATCGTCATGGGATCAGAGGTTTTTGGAATGGTTGCATTGATACCGCCATGGGTGACGTAGGGGCCGTAACGTCCGTCTTTGACATTGATATCAGCCTCGTCTTCCGGATGAGGACCAACCACTCTCAGAGGCGGCGCTGCCCGCCCGGCACCACCGCGTGCTTTGGCATTGGCCAGCAGTTCGACAGCGCGGTTCATTCCAACGGTCAGGACTTCCATACCGTTAGCCAGCTTGCCGTATTTCTTGTCGCATTCCACATAGGGACCGTAGCGACCAAGACCAGCCGTGATCATGGAGCCGCTTTCCGGATGCGGTCCAATTTCCCGGGGCAAGGCCATCAACTGAACAGCAATCTCAAAATCGATATCTTCCAGCGGAACATCTTTTGGAATGGAAACCCGTTTCGGCTTCTTCTTGGGTTCCGGCTCACCCAGCTGCAGATAAGGACCGTAGGGGCCTTTGCGAAGGGTGATCATCAGATCCGTTGCAGGATCCAGTCCCAATTCCTTGGGGCCGTCATCCGCTGTTGTATCACCGTCGCCGTCATCGGTTTGGCCAAGCTGCCGGGTATGACGGCATTCCGGATAGTTGGAGCAGCCGATAAAGGCGCCGAAGCGGCCTGTTTTAAGACTGAGACGACCATCGTCACATTTCGGACAGGCTCGCGGATCCTTTCCGTCTTCCGCCTCTGGGAAGATATGGGGACCCAGAACCCGGTTCAGTTCTTCCAGAACATCGGTAACCCGAAGTTCGGCTGTACCATCAACGGACAGGGTGAAGTCGTTCCAGAAATCCCTGAGAACTTGTTTCCAGTCGATCTTGGCATCGGAGATATCGTCGAGCCGCTCTTCCAACTGTGCCGTGAAATCATATTCCACGTAGCGCGTAAAGAAGGAGGACAGGAAGGCTGTTACCAGCTGGCCCTTATCTTCTGGCCTGAAACGTTTCTGTTCCAGCCGGACATAATCCCGGTCCTGCAGAACGGAAATGATCGATGCGTAAGTGGAGGGGCGTCCGATACCCAGTTCTTCCAGTTTTTTGACAAGGCTGGCTTCGGAGTAGCGCGGGGCCGGTTCCGTGAAATGTTGATCTTCACGGACAATATCCGTCACCATTTTTTCGCCTTCGGAAACAGCCGGCAGGCGCTTGCCGCCATCATCATCGGCTTTGTCGTCCTGGCCTTCTTCATAGAGCTTTAGGAATCCGGCAAACCGAACAACACTGCCGGTGGCGCGCAAAGTCTGGCCCTGTCCATCTTCAACATCAACGGTGGTACGCTCCATCTGGGCGCTTTCCATCTGGCTGGCGATGGTCCGTTTCCAGATCAGATCATAGAGCTTGAGATGCTCCTGATCCAGGTATTTGGCCATCATGGCCGGGGTCCGGGTTAGGTCCGTTGGACGGATCGCTTCGTGTGCTTCCTGCGCATTTTTTGATTTTGTTTTGTATTCGCGCGGTGCTTTGGGGACAAATTCGTCACCATATTCTGATGCAATAACACGTCGGCAGGAGTCAATCGCTTCATTGGCAAGCGTAACACCATCCGTCCGCATATACGTGATCAGACCTGTGGTCTCGCCGCCAATATCAAACCCCTCATAAAGCTTCTGGGCCACCATCATGGTGCGCTTTGCACCAAATCCCAGTTTGCGGGAAGCTTCCTGCTGGAGGGTCGAGGTGGTAAAGGGCGGGTAAGGGTTCCGCTTGGCCGGTTTTTTTGTAACGCTTGCAATGCTGAAGGATCCGGCCCGAACTTTTTCAGCGGCGGCTTTTGCCTCGCTTTCAGTGGGCAGGCTAAACTTCTCCAGCTTGTCATTGTTCAAATGAGTGAGCCTTGCGGTGATCTTGTCTTTGCCTTCCGTCAGGAAGTCCGCATCAATGGTCCAGTATTCTTCCGGATTGAAGGCTTCGATCTCAAGTTCCCGCTCACAAATCAGACGAAGGGCAACCGATTGCACCCGTCCGGCTGATTTGGCACCCGGTAATTTACGCCACAGAACCGGCGACAATGTGAAACCTACAAGGTAATCAAGGGCCCGGCGGGCCTGCTGGGCATTAACAAGATTCATGTCCAGTTCGCGAGGATTGGCAATCCCGTCAAGAACCGCTTTCTTGGTGATCTCGTTAAAAACAACCCGGCTGACTTTGGCGTCTTTCAGCTTTTTCTTTTCCTCCATCACCTTCATGACATGCCAGGCGATCGCTTCTCCTTCGCGATCCGGGTCAGTGGCCAGATAGAGGTTTTCAGCTCCTTTAAGAGCGTCAGCTATGGCTTTGATATGTTTTGCTGATTTACTATCGTTCTGATAGTCCATGGCAAAGTCTTCATCCGGCTTTACCGATCCATCTTTGGACGGCAGATCCCGGATGTGGCCATAGGAAGCCAGAACCGTATAATCCTTACCCAGATACTTGTTAATCGTCTTTGCTTTAGCAGGAGACTCAACGACAACCACATTCATAGAGACACCACAGGCTTTCTTAATGTTATGACCTATTACGCATGCGCAATCTGCCTTATATAGAGATGCTATCCCGCGAAGGAAACCCTGTTTCCAAAATGGCGTTCTATTCTGCCTGCCAGTTCGAGTTCAAGTAAAATCGTCAAAACCACGTTCGGAGGCAATGTCGAAATCCGGATTAGTTCATCAATATTGATGGGGGTGGGGCTCAACAAGGACAGGAGTTCTGGGCGAGCGTCATCCAGGATTTTATCTTCGGGTGATTGCAGTCCGCCAAAGGGTAAGAGAGGTTGATCCGGCTCCTTGAGCGGTTGTTGTCTGAAGGAGGAGAGCTCTCGCAGAATTTCCTCTGCGCTTTCCACCAGACAGGCACCATTGCGGATCAGGTTATTGGTTCCTTTTGCACGAGGGTCCATGGGAGAGCCGGGAATGGCGAAGACTTCTCGGCCCTGCTCAGAAGCCATGCGTGCCGTAATGAGTGATCCTGATTTTGGTGTTGCCTCCATAACCAGAATACCGAGGGACATGCCGGATATGATCCGATTGCGCCTTGGAAAATGACGGGCCTGGGGCTGGGTGCCGAGCGGTTGTTCGGCAACGATGCAGCCCTGTTCCCCGATCTGGTCCTGTAGCTCGGCGTTTTCTTTGGGATATCGGATATCCAGTCCGCCGCCGACCACGGCAACCGTTCCGGTTGGCAGGGCTGCATCATGGGCTGCTTTGTCGATACCGCGGGCGAGGCCTGATGCAATGACCAGCCCGGCTTGTCCCAGATTGCGGGCAAAGTTGCCGGTTAGATTCATGGCGACCGCTGAGGCATTTCTTGATCCCACAATACCCAGCATCTCTTTTTCAAGGAGAGAAAGATGGCCTTTGACGCTGATCAGCGGCGGCGGGTCGGGGATATGCCGGAGGGCGGACGGATAGAAGGGATCTGCCGCGGCAATCATTTGACCGCCATAATCGTGAAGCTCTTCCATCTCCCGTTCAGCCGCTCCCCTGGCGTGAACCCGGATCGGTTTTTTTCGCCCGCCTTTACGGGCCAGATCCGGGATTGCGGATAAAGCCTCGGTGGCAGAACCAAACCGTTTGAGAAGCTGGAAGAAGGTAATCGGCCCGACATTTTCAGACCGGATCAGGCGTAACCAGGCCAGTTTTTCACTTGATGTCAGGGGAGTTTTATTTTGCATCAGGAAAATGTGATGCATAAATTATAACGCGTCAATTGAAAATTTATCTAAATTATACTCGTAAATAGTATTTATTGCGGTTTCATATTGAACAGCCGGGAGAGCAGGCTGGGCGTTTCTGCCCTTTCAATTGATGTCTGTGTTACGGACGTCGGAGGAGCTGTCGGCACGGGGCAGGCAATAGGTGTCGAGGTTTTCAGGTTTGTCGGCGCGGGGGCGTCAGGTTTGCAGGCATGAGAGGGATGAGGTGGACTGATAAGCTGGGTCTCACGCGCTGTTCTCTTCAGGAAACGGCTTTTGATTTCGGATTTGTGAATGGTCAGTTGATTAACCTGCTTCTGAAAGCCTGTATAACGCTCTGGAAAGCCCATGAGGTATCATGCTCCTTGTTTAGACGAGATAGAGCAGGAACGTAGCCGAAAGGTGTTTTGTGATTATTTTTTGCCGATCCGAGGTTCTTCGCCTTTAAGGAGCCTGCGAATATTCTCATGATGGCGGATGAAAATAAGGACCGCCATAAACGCCGCCAACTCAATTCGCTGCAGGTCACCGTAATAGATGCCGCCAAACAGGGGTGTCATCATTAGGAAATAGACATAGAGAGGAGCCATTGCAGCCGCAACCAAGGCTGACAGGGACGAAATCCTTAACAATAAGGCGGTCATCAGCCAGGTAAGGGCAACGGCAAGACCGGTTGGCCAGGAAACGGCCAACATGACACCGATAAAGGTAGCAACGCCTTTACCGCCCTTGAAGCGCAGCCAAACAGGGAACAGATGTCCCAGAAACGCAGCGCCGCCAGCCAGAACCGCATAATCCTGGGTGAGGAAATAGTTGGCGAGGAGGACAAGAACGCCTCCTTTTGCACCGTCCAGCAACAGAGTGGCAAGAGCGATCGCCTTATTACCGGTTCGAAGCACATTGGTCGCCCCGATATTGCCGGAGCCGATTTTCCGCACATCACCGAGACCGGCAAGCCGGGTCAGGACAAGACCGAACGGGATTGAGCCGACCAGATAACCGATGGCGGCGGCGGCCAGGAAGGGCCAGGTGTAACTAAAATCTCCAAGCGGATCGGGCATGCTTAGCTATCCTGCAATGAGAAAACGATTTTTCCCGCGACAAGGGTTTTTAATACCCTGCCTTGCAGTAAATGACCATCGAAAGCTGTGTTTTTCGATTTGGATTTGAGCTGTGTTCCATCGACTTGCCATGGTTTTTCAAGATCAAACAGGCAGAGATCCGCGGGCTTTCCTTTTTCGATCCGGCCATAATCCAGGCCCAGGAGTTTCGCCGGGGCGACCGTCATAGTCGCCAGAAGGGGCAATAGATCGAGTTCCTGATTGTGATAGAGACGCAAGCTGACCGGCAGCATGGTTTCCAGTCCGACAACACCTGGCTTTGCCTGGGCGAAGGGAACTCGCTTGCTGTCGGCGCTTTGCGGCAGATGCTGGGAGGAAATGATATCGAGTGTTCCGTCTTTCAGTGCGGCAACGACGGCCATACGGTCCGTTTCTTCCCGAAGGGGAGGAGAGACACGGGCAAATGTCCGATATTCACCCACTTCCAGATCATTCAATGCGTGATAGTGAGGAGCCGTTCCGGCTGTGACATCTATCTGTTCTTCTTTGGCTCGGCGAATGGATTTAAGGGCATCTGCCGTACTGAGATGGGCCGCGTGCCAGCGGGCACCCGTCATTGCGGCAAGCCGGATGTCCCGCTCTACCAGAATGGCTTCGGCGCAGGAAGGGGCAGACTTGAGACCCATGAAGGTCGCAGTCCTTCCGCCCGTCATCACGCCTGCTCCGGCCAGGTTGGGCTCCTCTGCGTGGACAATAACGGGTTTGCCGAACATGGTGGAGTAAGCGAGGCTCCGCCGCATCAGGTTAATATCACCGATTGCCTTTTGTCCGTCACTGAAGGCGACAACACCGGCTTCCGCCAGCAGGCCGAGCTCGGCCATCTCGCTGCCCTCGAGGCCGCGTGTCAGGGCACCGGTGATACAGATATTAACGGGGCAGGTTTCTCGGGCACGCCGGGCAACAATGGCGACAAGAGACGGATCGTCAATAACCGGTTCTGTTGCCGGAAAGGCATTGATCGTTGTGATACCGCCGGCGGCAGCGGCCTCTCCGGCGGTTGCCATGGTTTCCCGGTGTTCCTTGCCGGGCTCGCAGAGATAGGCATGGGCATCGATCAGGCCCGGGGCAAGACAGTGACCGCCGCAATCTTCACTATCAGTTCCGTCCGGAAGGGTGTCTGCCTTGATATGGCTTCCCCAATCCTGGATCAGGCCGTCCTTAATGAGGATGCCGCCGGTTTCATCGGTTCCCGTTGCCGGATCAAGAAGGCGTGCATTGATCAGGGCAAGCGTGTTCATACTCATGTGCGCTCTCCCTGTGTCAGGAGATCCAGGCAGGCCATTCTGACGGCAACGCCCATTTCAACCTGTTCCGATATGGCACTGATATGAAGATCATCGGCAATCTCCGAATCAATCTCGACACCACGGTTCATGGGTCCCGGATGCATGATCAGGGCATCGGGTTTTGCGACCTTCAGTTTTTCCTTATCAAGCCCGAAAAGCTGGAAATATTCCCGGACCGAGGGAACAAAGGCGCCCTGCATTCGTTCCGTCTGTAACCGAAGCATCATCACAATATCCGCGCCTTTGAGGCCTTCTTTCATGGAGGTGTAGACCTCCGCACCCAGCGTTTTTGCATTTGACGGGATCAGGGTTGTCGGTCCGACGATACGGACCCGGGCCCCCATGATATTCAAAAGCGCAATATTGGAGCGTGCGACGCGGCTATGCAGGATATCGCCGCAGATCGCTACTGTGAGGCCTTCCAACCGGCCTTTTCGGTTGCGGATGGTCTGGGCATCCAACAGGGCCTGCGTCGGGTGTTCATGACTGCCGTCGCCGCCGTTGATGACAGCACAATCGACTTTCTGGCTGAGCAGGTGAGGAGCGCCTGAATCGGAATGCCGGATCACCAGGATGTCCGGTCGCATGGCGTTCAAAGTCATTGCCGTGTCAATCAGGGTTTCCCCTTTTTTGACTGAACTGGATCCCACCGACATGTTGATCACATCCGCCCCCAGCCTTTTTCCGGCCAGTTCAAAAGACGTTCGGGTTCGGGTCGAATTTTCGAAGAAAAGATTGATCTGTGTCATGCCCCGCAAAAGGGAGAGCTTCTTTTCCCGGGCACGTGATTTGTCCGCATATCCATCTGCAACATCTAGAATAAGGCTGATATCCGCTGCATTGAGGCGGGCGATATCCAGAAGGTGCCGATGGGCAAATCGTGATTTATCAAGCTGTGTCATTAAAGGGGTAGTGTATAGCGATCTTGCCCTAAAACAGCAAGCCGACTTTCATGCGCTGTTTATGAGTATATGGCCTAGAAGTGAAAACTCCTCATTTTCTGTTCTATAGCAAGCAATTTTCAAATCCTTGATCCAGATCAATGTATACCCCTTTTGGCCTATCCATAATACTTCCGGTGGAAAAGGGAGCGTCCTGCTCTTTGTTTTTGAGATTCAGCTTAATTAGCGTTTGAGGAGTGGTATGTATAAAGTGGGAGCTGGTTTCGGTGAACCGGAGCAACGGACAGATAATCATTTCAATCTTTCGGTTTTTCGGAATGATTCTTCCGAGGGCACTCCAAGCCAGGATGATACGCTCTTCTATTCACTAACGGATATGATGCCGGATGGGGTCATCATCCATGTAGATGAGCAGATCGTTTACGCTAATCAGGCGGCAGCTATTCTGCTCGGCATGACACGTCCAGGTGATGTTCTTGGCCATAGCGTTTTTGACTTTATCGCCCCCTGTGACCAGAAGACCGCTGAATATCGCCTTAAAGGCATTACTGAGGATGGGCTACGACTGCCGTTTCGTGACTATACTCTGCTGAGACAAGATGGGGAGCTGGTGCGTGTCCGGGTGTGCGGGCAACCGGTTCGCTGGAAAGGGGAGCCGGCAATCCAGACCATTATTCGGGATGTGACAGCAACCTATCATCGGGATGAGATGTTGCGGACTCTTAGTCGGGCGGTTGAACAATGTCCGGATTCAGTTCTGATAACAGATCGGAACGGTATTATAGAATATGTTAATCCTTATTTCGAGGAACGTTCCGGTTATCTGCTCAATGAAATCCGAGGCCGGACAACCAGTTTTCTGCGTCACGGCATGTTGCCGCGACGGGTTTTCCTTGAGATCCTCCAATGTATTTCCGACGAACGGGTCTGGCGGGGAGAACTCAGTATTTTCACCAAATTCGGTGAACGCTGCTGGGAGCAGGTTTCCGTTTCGCCGGTCTTCGGTAAGGATCAGAAAATCTGCCACTATATCTGCATCATGAAAGACATCACGGAGCGGCGGAAGACCGAAGAGAATTTAAAGCAGGCACTGCTGCAGGTGAAAGCAGCCAGCGATGCGAAATCCAGTTTCCTCGCCAATATGAGTCATGAGTTCAGAACGCCGCTAAATGCTATTATCGGGTTCAGTTCCCTTTTGGCGACGGGTCCCGAAGACATGGTACACGGAAAGACACGGGAATATGCCGGTTATGCCCTGGAAAGCG
>DIYE01000235.1:0-4853 GCA_002428885.1 Alphaproteobacteria bacterium UBA6062 | reverse complement strand
GGAGCATATGCTGGATCTGGTGAATGATCTTCTGGATCTTGCCAAAATTGAAGCCAATGAACTGCAATTGCAGGAAGAGCCGTTCAGAATCTCTACCCTGATGAACCGGGTGGTCAATCTTGTCTGTCCGAAGGCAAGGGAGAAAGACTGCCGTATCAATGTTAATATGGTGGAGGATTTTACCCTGTTTGCCGACAATCGTCGGGTTCTGCAGATTATGATGAACCTGGTTCATAACGCGGTGAAGTTTTCAGAAAACGGGGCTGTTACCATTGATGTGGATCTTAATGCCGAGGGGCAGATTGCGGTTCGGGATACCGGTATTGGTATGAGCTCTGGCGAGATTGCCAAGGCCTTAACGCCGTTCGGTCAGGCGGAGGGAAGCTTTTCAAAGAAATATGACGGGGCAGGCCTGGGGTTGCCGATTGCCAGCAATCTTATGGAGATGCATGGCGGACAGTTAAGAATCGACAGCCTTTCCGGGCGGGGAACATCCGTTATTCTCACTTTCCCGGAAGACAGGATAAATCCAAATTTTTAAGGATCTGAGCGAAATTTACATCGCGTCAAGGGCACCCTGGAGAATATAAGCTGCCGCCATTTTGTCGACGACCTCGCTGCGACGTTTGCGCGAGGCGTCGGCATCCAGCAGGGTCCTCGTCACGGCAACCGTTGAAAGGCGTTCATCCCAAAAACAGCAGGGGAGGTCGAAATATTCTTCCAGATTTTTCTGGAACTGGCGGATGGATTGGCAGCGTGGGCCTTCGGAACCGTCCATATTGAGCGGCAATCCAATCACAAAGCCGCCAATGGCATTCTCCTCAATCACCTCGCCGATCCGGGCAGCATCATCCCTGAATTTCTGCCGTTTGATGGTCAGAAGAGGGGTCGCCACTTTGAGGGACGTATCCGACAGCGCCAGACCAATTGTCTTGGTTCCGGGGTCGAATCCCATGAGGCGCTGGTCAAGAGCGATAAAATGTTTCAGATGGCCGGGGTTGCCGAGGAGCATGGGTTGCGTTAATTTGCGGCCATTGTCGGGTTGGCCTGCTGTTTACGTCTATCGGTTACACTGGTCCGACCTTCCAGATTTAGCATCTATACAACAAAGGGTGACACATGTCGCTTGATAAAGCCACTGTGGCAAAAGTAGCGAATTTGGCGCGTATCCGGGTCGAGGAAGAAAAACTCGATCCGCTGGCCGCTGAACTGAATGCGATCCTCGGCTGGGTTGAGCAGCTGGGTGAAGTTGATACGGAAAATGTAAAGCCGATGACATCGGTCGCAGAGATGCAACTGCGCTGGCGACAAGATGAGATCACGGATGGCGGCTACCAGGAACAAGTCGTCGCGAACGCACCGTCGAAAGACGAGGGATTTTTTGCTGTTCCGAAGGTGATCGAATAATGACTGATTTAACGAGACTGACCATTGCCGATGCGCGCGACGGTCTGAAAGCGGGCACCTTTTCCGCCCGCGAACTGGCTGCTGCCCATATCACCGCCATGGATGCGGCACGGGGCCTAAATGCCTTTATTACCGAAACGCCGGAAAAGGCTGTCGAAGCTGCAACGGCGTCAGACGAAAAACTGGCCAAAGGTGAAGGCGGTGTGATGGAGGGTATTCCTGTCGCCGTCAAGGATCTGTTCTGCACCAAAGGCGTACTGACCACCGCGGCCTCCCATATCCTCGATGGTTTCAAGCCGGAATATGAAAGCACTGTCACCACCAATCTCTGGAATGCCGGAGCGGTGATGCTGGGGAAAGTCAATCTGGATGAGTTTGCCATGGGCTCCTCCAACGAGACCAGCTATTACGGCAATGTTGTCAACCCCTGGCGCCGCAGTGAAGACGATCAGCCCCTGGTGCCCGGTGGCTCCTCCGGAGGCTCCGCCTCTGCCGTTGCGTCTTTCAGTGCTATGGGGGCAACAGGAACGGACACGGGCGGTTCCATCCGCCAGCCGGCTGCCTTTGCCGGTATTGTCGGTATGAAACCCACTTACGGTCGCTGCTCCCGCTGGGGTGTTGTCGCCTTTGCCTCCAGCCTGGATCAGCCCGGCCCTATGACACGGTCTGTTCGTGATGCGGCTATCATGCTGGAAGCTATGGCCGGTTTCGATCCGAAAGACAGCACCAGCGTTGATATGGTAGTACCGAATTTCGAAGCTGCCCTGACCGGCGATATTCGGGGCATGAAAATCGGTATTCCGAAGGAATATCGTCTGGATGGTATTTCCTCCGAGATTTCCGATCTCTGGGACAAGGGCGCGGCCATGCTGAAGGAGGCGGGCGCCGAGATTGTTGAGATCAGCTTGCCGCATACCAAATATGCGCTGCCGGCCTATTATATTATCGCCCCGGCTGAAGCCTCCAGTAACCTGGCGCGCTATGACGGCGTTCGCTATGGCCTTCGGGTTGAAGGTGAAGACCTGGCCGATATGTATTCTCGGACACGGGGTGAAGGTTTTGGCGAGGAAGTTCAGCGCCGTCTGCTGATCGGCACCTATGCGCTGTCTGCTGGCTATTATGATGCTTACTACCTGAAAGCACAGAAGGTCCGGACCCGGATTTCTGATGATTTCAAGGAAGCCTTCAAAACGGTTGATGCCATCCTGACCCCGACCGCACCAAGTCCGGCTTTTGCCTTTGGTGAAAAAGGGGATGATCCGCTGGCCATGTATCTCAATGACGTCTTTACGGTACCGGCCAGCCTTGCGGGGCTGCCGGGGATTTCCATTCCGGCGGGACTGTCCGAAAACGGCCTGCCGCTGGGACTGCAGCTACTGGGTCGTCCATTTGACGAGGAAACCGTAATCCGTACCGCTGGTGTTCTGGAAGACGCAGCCGGCTTTGACGCGACACCAACTGACTGGTGGAGGGGCTAACATGGGAATGATTATTCAGGGCGCAACAGGAGACTGGGAAGTCGTCATCGGTTTGGAAGTCCATGCTCAGGTCACTTCTAACGCTAAACTGTTCTCCGGCTCTGCCACCGAATACGGCGCTGAGCAGAATACCCAGGTATCTTTCGTGGATGCCGCCATGCCCGGTATGCTGCCGGTGATCAATGAAATGGCGGTTCGCCAGGCTGTTCGGACAGGTTTGGGTCTGAAAGCGCAGATCAACAAATTCTCGGTCTTTGACCGGAAGAACTATTTTTATGCAGACCTGCCGCAGGGCTACCAGATCAGCCAGTATTTGCAGCCGATCGTCGGCGAGGGAACGCTGACTATTGATCTGAAAGATGGTGAAACCAAGGAAATCGGGATTACCCGGCTGCATCTGGAACAGGATGCGGGCAAGAGTATCCATGACCAGCATCCGAGCATGACGCTGGTGGATCTAAACCGATCCGGTGTTGCGCTGATGGAGATCGTGTCCGAGCCGGATATTCGTTCACCGGAAGAGGCGGCGGCTTATGTGAAGAAGCTGCGCAGCATCCTTCGCTATCTCGGAACTTGTGACGGCAATATGGAAGAAGGCTCCATGCGGGCCGACGTAAATGTCTCTGTCCGTCGTCCCGGTGACGAATTCGGCACCCGCTGTGAGATGAAAAACATCAACTCTGTCCGATTTATCCAGCAGGCGATTATCTTCGAGGCCAACCGTCAGGTGGACATTCTGGAAGCCGGTGGGGAGATTGATCAGGAAACCCGCCTTTATGACAGCGTCAAAGGGGAAACCCGGTCTATGCGGTCTAAGGAAGAAGCGCATGATTACCGCTATTTCCCGGATCCCGATCTGTTACCGCTGGAATTTGATGACGCCTTTGTTGAGGAGATTAAGGCAGATCTGCCAGAACTGCCGGATGAGAAAAAAGACCGTTTTGTGGGTGATCTGGGAATTACACCTTATGACGCCGGTGTTCTGGTTGCGGAAAAGGAAGTGGCCGATTATTTCGAAGCCGTTGCCAAAGGCCGGGATGCTAAGATTTCAGCCAACTGGGTGATCGGTGAATTGTTCGGTAACTTGAACCGCACAGGCAAGAGCCTTGCCGAAAGCCCGGTTTCCGCCGATGAACTCGGTAAGCTGGTCGACCTGATCAAGGATGGTACCATTTCCAACCGGATCGCCAAGGAAGTCTTTGAAGAGATGTTCGATAGCGGTAAAGCTGCTGCTGACATTGTTAAGGAGAAGGGTCTTGAACAGGTTTCCGATACCGGTGCCATTGAGCAAGCCATTGACGACGTTATGGCTGCCAATATGGATAAAGTGGAAGAGTACCGGGGCGGTAAGGACAAACTCCTTGGCTTCTTTATGGGGCAGGTCATGAAAGCCACCGGTGGCAAGGCTAATCCGGGGGTCGTGAACAAGATCCTGAAACCGAAACTGGACGGTTGACAGGCACAAAAAAAGCGGCGCTTCGGCGCCGCTTTTGCGTTGCGGTAAATTATAGCAAAAAATCACGAATAAGAACTAATGGCCCAAACCAGCATAATGACCGGAAATGCAAAAACCGCGACAGCATCCATATATTTCTGAAGTTTGAAACTCTTTGATTTAAAGGTTTTATTCTGCTTCATGCCACCAAATCCTTAACTGTTCTGCCTTATGTTGAGGCAAGAGGGAATCAATTCTGCGTTTATAATACACGTATTCGCAGATGCAGCATTGACTCGGATCAAATGGGCGAAATAAACCTTTCTATAAAAAGATGAGTTCCAGTTGGTACGGTGGCTTCTTTTTAACCAGTACCAGTTCAAGGGCATGGGTAGAGGGGGTGGATTTTCGGTAATGAATACCCCAGGCAGTGACATTGATACGGCAGATATGAGGGCCATATTTCAAAGGTATCTCAAAGCCCGAAGACGGACCGCTGCACAGGCAGCGAATATATTGGAAGGGCGGCAATT
>DIYE01000012.1 GCA_002428885.1 Alphaproteobacteria bacterium UBA6062 | reverse complement strand
AAACCGGCGCTGCAAGCGATTGATTCATTTTTTTGCACCAAACTAACGCAGCCATCAGGCAGCGGGAGGTTTAATATAGTGGAACAGCGCATCAGCCTTAAAAACCGTTCTCTTCCCAACCATCAGAATACCCCGGACAAAGGCAATCGAACGCGTGTCCCTGATCAGCTCGCAATGGGCTTCCACCCAATCCCCTTCCTTCACCGGCGACAAAAACTCGGAATTCATTTTAAGGGTAACGGCCCGCTTTCCGGTTCCATGATTGACAGTTCGCGCCAGGGCCGAGTCCATAAAAGACATCAACATGCCGCCATGCACATACTGTACGCCATTGAGATGACGTTCATCCGGGTGAAAGGCGCGGATGACCGTCTTTTCATCAACGATCTTCTCAAAATACGGGCCGTTTCGGGTGGCAAAGGCTGCAAAGCCGCCAACTTCTTTAAATCCTTCGGGAACCGATAAAGCGTCATTCTTTTTATTTTTCATAGGCTTCTTTGGTTTCTTTTCAAATTCAGCAATCCAGATCAGGAATCAATTCTCCGGATCAGGAAACAAAGTGTAGACCAACCGGTCTCCGATTTGCACCCCGTGTTTTTGAACAAATCCTCCCACAACCTCCAAAACAGCGCGAACCGGCTGCGGTGGCTGGATCGTCGTCAAATCACCAGGAACGGCCCGTTCATGAATATGAACAATTCTCCCTCTGTCATCCACAAAGATCATATCCAGAGAGATCAGGGTATTTTTCATCCACATGGCAACCGGCTGTCTCCGTCCGAAATCAAATAGCATCCCTGCTGCCGGATCCAGATAATCCCGATGCATCAGGCCCTGATTTCGCTCTTTCGCATCATCGGCCAGCTCGATAGTGAGGGAAATATCCTTTGTTTCCGTTCTAATGATTAGCCTGTCATCCGCACCTGCAGCCCCTGCCGCCACAAAAACAAACAAAAGAACAGACCATACCCGAAACCAATATTTCTTTGCCATTGACCAGACATTCCCTATAGTGGGGCTCGCCTCGGGGGGAGCCAGTGTGCTGAGAGGTTCCATATCGGAACGACCCCGTTACCTGATCAGGCTAGAACCTGCGTAGGAACGAGAGAATGGTCGCTGACGATATATCATCAGCCCCTGCAGATACAGGGGAGGATACGGGTAGATCTCCTGCCCTGCATATAAGCCTGTCCGAGATCGCCTTTCAAGGCCGGAGCATTCTTGAAAATCTGCAACTGTCTCTTGAAAGCGGCAAGACAACCTGCCTTTTGGGGCCAAGTGGTGTTGGAAAAACCAGTATTCTTAAATCCATCGCCGGTTTTCTTCCCCTTGCTGAGGGCAGTCTCATTGAGGCCAGTGATCACGAGAACCTGTCCGGACGTATTGCTTATATGGACCAGAATGACCTGCTGCTCCCTTGGGCAACGGTTCTGGACAATGTCCTTATCGCTGCCCGATTGAGCGGACAGAAGCCAGATAGCGATAAAGCCCTGGATCTTCTTGAGAAAGTAGGCCTGATCGAAAAAGCGGCCTCAAGACCTGATCAGCTATCAGGCGGGATGCGCCAACGGGCCGCCCTCGCCAGAACACTTATGTCTGATTGCCCGTTTGTTCTGGTCGACGAGCCCTTTTCAGCACTTGACGCCATCACCCGGCACAGACTTCAGGCACTGATGGTTGACCTCATGCGGGATCGAACGGTGCTTATGATCACCCACGACCCGCTTGAAGCCCTCAGGATCGGTCATCAGATCTACGTGCTGTCAGGCGATCCCGTCATTCTGTCTCCACCGCTTCACGTGAAAGGGGCGCCGCCCCGGATCCCAACAGATGAAGCCCTGCAACCAAGACTCCAATTGATCCTCAGCATGCTCGGCATGACACGGGAGGATGCATGATGCGCTTTTTGAGATGGTTCATCACTTTAACAGGGCTTCTCGGGATCTGGGCATTTATCGTGTGGATTACGGATCTTCCCAAATTTATCCTGCCCACTCCCCTACAGGTTTTCGGCAGCTTTCTGGAACGCTACGAGATCCTGTTTCACCACGCCCAAACCACACTCCTGGAAATTGTCCTGGGACTGACCCTTGGCATCACATTCGGGATTCTCTCGGCGCTCATGATCTCAATGCATCGCGGCGCAAGACAATGGTTTATGCCTGTTCTGATCGCCAGCCAGGCCGTACCGGTCTTTGCGATTGCCCCGTTACTGGTCCTGTGGTTTGACTATGGTATCACGTCCAAAGTCGTTATGGCGACATTGATCATCTATTTCCCCGTGACGGTCAGTTTCCTGGATGGCCTTAACCGAACTCCGCCCGCCTTACTGGATCTTGCCCGCCTGATGCAACAACAGGGAAAAGCCGGATGGCTTATGAAAACCTGGCGCCTGTATCGCTATATCCGCGTCCCTCATGCCCTGCCCTCTCTGGCGTCGGGTATGCGCGTGGCAACAGCCGTCGCACCAATCGGCGCTGTTGTCGGTGAGTGGGTCGGCTCCTCCTCTGGCCTGGGTTACCTGATGCTGCACGCCAACGGACGAATGCAGACCGATCTGTTATTCGCCAGTCTGCTGACCTTGACCGTTATTGCAATCGCTCTTTTTTACCTGATGGATTTTCTGCTGCGCCGGGCCCTTGTCTGGCAACCAGACCAAACCCCGCCACTCTGATTTTTGACTGTATGACCTGGAGTGTTTTTTATGAGACTTAGAATTATTGCGTTTATCACCGCCTTTTTGCTCCCCCTTAATATGGCGATAGCAGAAGAAAAACTGACGGTTTTGCTGGACTGGTTCGTTAATCCGGATCATGCGCCACTGATCATCGCCAAGGAAAAAGGGATTTTCAAAGCAAACGGACTGGATGTAGAGCTGATTGCCCCAGCCGACCCTAATGATCCACCGAAACTGGTTGCCGCCGGTAAAGCGCCGCTTGCCATCTCCTACCAGCCACAACTGCATGTCCAGGTATCCGAAGGCCTTCCCCTTAAGCGTATCGGCACGCTGGTCGCCACGCCTTTGAACAGCCTGGTTGTCCTGAAAGACGGTCCGATTAAAAGCCTTAAGGATCTTAAAGGCAAGAAAGTCGGTTTTTCCGTTGGCGGTTTTGAAGATGCCTTGCTGAGTGCCATGCTCTCCTCGCACGGGCTGACATTACAGGATATCGAACTGATCAATGTGAATTTCAGTTTGTCTCCCTCGATCCTGGCCGGAAAGGTGGATGCCGTTATTGGTGCCTTCCGGAATTTTGAATTGAACCAGATGGATATTGAAGGCAATCCCGGTAAGGCCTACTACCCCGAAGAAGAAGGCGTTCCGGCGTATGACGAACTTATTATCGTCGCCAATAACGGGAATCTGGATGACAAACGCTTTAAACCGTTCCTGACAAGCCTCGAAGAAGCGACCCAGTATATCATCAATCATCCCGATGATGCCTGGAAGCTGTTTATCAAGAATAACAAGGAGCTGGATGACGAACTTAACAGGCGCGCCTGGCGGGACACGCTCCCACGCTTTGCCTTGCGCCCGGCCGCTCTGGACAGTGGGCGTTATGATCGCTTTGCAGCTTTCCTGAAAAAGTCCGGCTTGATCAAAAAAGCGGAACCGGTAGACGCTTACGCGGTTGAAATCCGATAATTCCTGCGGGGCCGCCTGAAGGCGGCCTCATCTCCCGTCACAAAGATCTTGAACAACCCGGCCCCTTCAAATAGACATATATTAAAACAATCATATACTTTTCTTTCCAACATACCGTGAGGGGACTCATATGAGTGGGAATGATGGAGAAAATCCAAAATTTAACTGGACTGTCTGGCTGATATGGGCGGTTACGCTCACACTTTTCTTCACGCTGAGCGTTTATGAGAACCCGGAAATTGTCTCAAATATTTATGTTGGGATAGTTGTTGCGATCGTCATGGGTACCAGTCTCGCCTTCATTTTTTATGGCGGTTATTTTCTCGCAAAAAAAGCTCTACTCGGCCTGATTGAGATGCAAAATGATGCCCGAGAAGCGGAGAAGGAAGCCGAAAGCCTGCAAATCGAGCTTGGCAAGGACTTCTTTAACAATCTCGTCCGGATTAATTTCAAATACATCGACAAATATTATTTCCAGACCCAGCTACAAGCCAAAAAATCCTTTTATATCAGCATAGCTGCGGCTGTTGCAGGCTTTCTCATTGTCGTTGCCGGTGTTGTACAGATGTATGTTGGGGAGGCCAATCCGGCTTTTGTTACGACAGCGGCCGGCGTGATCAGCGAATTCATCGCAGCGGTTTTCTTCTACCTCTACAACCGGACAATCCTCAAAATGTCCGATTATCATAAAAAGCTCGTTCTGACCCAGAATATTGGTCTCGCCATGCGTATTACTCAGGATATGCCGGAGGAACAGAAGCTCGCCGCCCAGGCCCTATTGGTAGACCGGCTTTCAGCGGATGCAAACAAGCTTATTGCACAAGATAGTCCTGCAAAAGCGTGAAGGGCCTCCGCATTTCTGCGAAAGACCCTTCTGCGCACAAGGCTTACCCTGCCCAGATGCCATGAGACATTCGGACAGTTTCTCTAGCTGGTTTCCGTTTCAATTTCTGCGACTTGCGGCCCCTTCGGGCTATCCCCCATCCGGATCTTGAGTTTCTGGCCGGCCTGTATAGGCAACGCCCCCTCGCGGCGGAGTGTTTCCATATGAATGAAAATATCCTGTGTCCCTTCGCCGCGCGTCAGAAAGCCATAGCCTTTTACCGGATCAAACCACTTCACCTCCGCATCGACAAAGTCGCCTTGCGGCTGGACAGTCGGGTGTTTGGCTATGTTACTGGGCTCTGCAGGCCGCGGCTGGAACGGGACGGCAGTCGACGTATCAATATCAAGGATTTTTATTGCCTGTAGCCCCTTGTTTCTACGGACGACTTCGCAACTGACCGTTACACCTTCGGCAACATATTCATGGCCGGCTTCTCTTAAGCAGGAGAGATGAAGGAAAATATCTCCCGGTTCGTCCTCCGGCGTTAGAAAACCAAACCCTTTAATGGTGTTAAACCACTTTACGCGACCTTTTAGCTCAAACGATTCTTCTCTGGGTTCAATTGGGGAAGAAACTTCCTGATCGCTTCGCAACGGCTCTACTTTTGCAGACATAGGTTACTCCCACCCTAAAATAATTACATCAGCCCCCACCAGACTTTAAATCTTAACATGATGTTATTCTAAAGTTCAATATTTGTTTAACCTTAATTTTCTATTAAACTGGTAATTCCTTCTGTATTCGATACTTTTTTAAATAATTGGTGGAATTTGAATTCATCTTCGACAACTTTGAGAGCAGTTGTTTCTCAAAATAATCATACTTTTTCAAAGTAAGCTGCTTCATATTTCCGAATCTCTACAATAATTACTATCTTGAAAACCTGAATTCGAGCCGGAACATCGCCTGATTTATTCGTTTAAAAGAGCAGGTTGAATAATTTTACTTTACCCCCAATTCGCCTCTGGAACCAACAACTGTCACCACTACATATAGGAAGCCTTTCCGGCAACTGACCATATATCTTGCAGCCGTTGCCGTCTCGTGGCATACAGGAAGATATATAAACGGGGCCTTGGGAAAGCCTATGAAGGGGAGTATGGGAAAACCTTGCGCATAATAAGCCTGATATCCGTATTGCTTGCTGTCTGGCTCCTGCTGTCAGGCATCTATACTCCATTGATAACCTCTTTTGGCATCGCTTCCTGCCTGCTGGTTGCCCTGATAGCCCGCCGTATGGATGTTCTTGACCAGGAAGGTCATCCAATCCACCTCAGTCCGCATGTTTTTCTCTATTGGTTCTGGTTGTTCAAGGAAATCGTCAAAGCCAATATCGACGTGGCGAAGTGTGTTCTATTTCCCGGTAAATATCTTGAACCAAGCCTGTTTGCCAGTAAGGTCACCCAGAAAAGTGACCTTGGAAAAGTTGTCTATGCCAATTCCATCACCCTGACACCGGGGACCGTTACCGTCGATCTCCATGATGATACGGTTCTGGTTCACGCGCTTACAAAAGGAACTGCAGACGGTGTTAAATCGGGTGACATGGATCGCCGGGTAACAGAGGTCATGGGGGAAGGATGAGTATTTTTGCCGTTACCGCCATTGCGCTTCTGGTCAGTGTCGCCATGGCACTTGGCCGGGCCATTTTAGGTCCTACAGCTTATGACAGGATCCTCGCTGTCAATGCGATCGGCACCAAAACCGTTTTGCTGATCTCCGTTGTCGGTTTCATGAACGGGCGTCCTGACTTTCTGGACCTCGCTCTCGTTTACGCGCTGATGAATTTTATCGGCACTCTTGCGGTCCTGAAATACTTCAAGTTCGGAACGTTGCGCGGCGGTTTGTCCAAGTCTCGTCCGCAGGGAGAAAATTGATGGATCTCGTTCTGGATATCGCCACCTGGATCCTTATGCTCGGCGGCTGCTTTTTTATCTTTATTACCGGCTTTGGCCTACTGCGTTTTCCGGACCTTTATACCCGGATCCACGCTGGAGGCATGGCAGATACTCTGGCATCCTTCCTCGTTTTTGCCGGTTTAGCATTACAAAGCGGGTTTAGTCTGGTCACTGTCAAATTGGCCCTGATCGTCGCCTTTTTATTTTTTACAAGCCCAACAGCCTCCTACGCCATCGCGCAGGCCTCCTTTGTCGCCGGCCTTAAGCCTCGGCTGGATGGTTTTGGATCCGCTGAAGACAAGAATGATAAAAGCTAAAGGCACCTGACTAGATGGAAGAATTCACGGATATATTTCTGATGCTTCTCCTGGTGGCCGGGGCATTGTCTGTTCTATATGTGCGCAATCTCTTTGTAGCAACGATGCTGCTGGGCGCCGTCAGCTTTATCATGGCGCTCATATTTGTGACCCTGGATGCCGTAGATGTCGCCTTCACCGAAGCGGCTGTAGGCGCTGGCATCAGTACGGTACTGTATCTTGGTACATTGGCCCTGGTCGGGTCCCATGAAAAGGCTTCTGCAAGGAAAAGTGTTGTTCCTCTGCTGCTGTCTTTAGTGGTTGGCGGTGCCCTAATTTATGCCACACTGGATGACAAGATGCCTGTGGTTGGTGCTGCGGATACCCCAGCGCAAACCAGTAAAGTCGCAGACCGCTATATCAATAAGAGCGGCGATGAAATCGGTGTTCCCAATATCGTCACCTCCGTTCTCGCCAGCTATCGCGGCTTTGACACTTTTGGTGAAGTGGTTGTGATCTTCACCGCCGGGATCGGCGTTCTGTTGATCCTGAGCCAGATGCGCCTGCGAAAAGAGGAGAAAGAGGATGTTTCCGACATACCAACGTCAGAAACACCAGCTGAAAAACCCGATCAACAGGGAAGCCCTCATGATCTGGTTCCTCATGTGGTCTCAAAACTCCTGATCCCCTTTATCATGCTCTTCGCCTTTTATGTGCAGTTTCATGGGGATTTCGGACCAGGTGGCGGTTTTCAGGCCGGCGTTATTCTGGCTGCCGGTTTTATCCTCTATTCCCTGGTCTTTGGCCTGCATTTCACCCAGCAGATCCTGTCAAAACGCGTCGTGGAATACCTGCTGGTGGCCGGCGTTCTTCTCTATGGCGGGGTTGGCATTGTCAGTATGATCAATGGCGGGACTTTCCTTGACTACAATGTTCTTTCCGCTGACCCGGTTGCCGGACAACATCTGGGGATATTGCTGGTGGAACTGGGGGTCGGCATTACCGTCACGGCAGCCATGCTGGCTATCTTTTATGGCTTTGCAGGTCGCGCCGATGGCCGCGGCGAAGATGTGAACCCGGAGTAGAGTGATGTTTTTTGATCATTTCAATTATTGGGTTTTCGTTATCCTGCTGATGATCGGATTATACACGGTTATCAGTCGCAGTAATCTGGTCAAAAAGATGATTGGCCTATCGATGTTTCAGATTGCCGTTTTCCTGTTTTACATCACCATCGGAAAGGTGGAAGGCGGTACGGCGCCGATCCTTCTGGATAAGCCGGATGTGGTTTATTCAAATCCGCTGCCGCATGTTCTTATCCTGACGGCGATTGTCGTGGGTGTTGCAACAACAGCGTTAGGCCTGTCCTTGATTGCCCGGATCAAAGAGACTTTCGGTACTATCGACGAAGAGGAAATCCTCGAACAGGAAGATAAGTCTTAAGATGTCCGAGCTGATGACCCACGCCCCCGTTCTGGCCGTTCTCATTCCGCTGCTCGGAGCGCCTCTTTGCGCGTTGACGCGGGGAACAACGATCCCCTGGTTTTTCACGACGATTTTGAGCGCGCTGTCCTTCTATGTCAGTCTCCAACTCCTCTTTCATGTCTCTGCAAACGGACCGGTCTCTTATGAGCTGGGCGGCTGGGCACCTCCCTGGGGAATTGAATATGTCGCCGATCCACTCAGCTGCTTCGTCATGCTGGTGATCAGCGGTATCAGTACCGGTGTCCTTCTCTACGCAAAAGAAAGTATCGCGGCAGAAGTCTCCTCCAGCAGGTTAGGCCTGTTTTTCGCGGCCTATCTTCTTGCTCTGGCAGGGATGATGGGCATTACCGTAACCGGTGACGCCTTTAATATTTTCGTCTTCATGGAAATCATGTCCCTTTCCTCCTATGTGCTAATCGCCATGGGAGAAAAGAATGACCGGCGGGCGTTGACGGCGGCCTTTCAATATCTGGTCATAGGAACCATAGGAGCTACCTTTATCCTGATCGGTGTCGGTTTTCTCTATCTGATGACAGGCACCCTGAATATTGCCGATATCGCAAACCAGTTTGACAGCATTTCTGAGACCCGTCCGGCCAGAGCTGCCGTCGGGTTCCTGGTTGTGGGTATTGCCATCAAGCTGGCCATGTTCCCCTTCCATATCTGGTTGCCAAACGCTTATTCCTACGCGCCTAACATTGTCACCGCTTTCTTTGCGGGGACGGCCACCAAAGTATCTGTCTACCTGCTCATCCGCTTTATTTTCACAATTTTCGGAGTGGATTTCAGCTTCGGAACCTTGCCACTGACAGAACTTCTCCTGCCGCTTGGCGTAATCGCCTTTCTCAGCATGTCACTGGTCGCTATCTTTCAGAATAATCTGAAACGCCTCCTGGCTTTTTCCAGTGTCGCACAGCTTGGATATATGACGGTTGGCATTGCCCTGGCTTCGGAAACCGGTCTGACCGCCAGCATCCTGCATATCTTCAATCATGCGATCGTAAAGACCGGCCTGTTCCTGTCCGTCGGCGCCATGTTCTTTGTTACCGGTAGCATTTATCTAAAAGACCTGGCCGGGATCGGCCAGCGCATGCCGATGACCTCCTTCAGCTTTGTTCTGGGCGGTCTGGCCCTCATTGGAGTTCCGCTCACTCCCGGTTTTATCAGCAAATGGTATCTGCTCCAGGCGGTTCTGGAGAGAGGTGACATGATCGGTTATGGCCTGGCTGTCGGTATGCTGATTTCTTCCCTGTTCGCTGTGATCTATGTTTGGCGGATAGTTGAACTGGCCTATTTCAAGCCGTCACCGGAGGGCGCACCATCCGGTGATGCTCCCTACTCTCTTCTGTTACCTATCTGGCTCTTTATCCTTGTGAGTTTCTATTTCGGCATTGAAACCAGCTTGAGTGCCGGTTTCGCGGAACAGGCCGCTAAATTCCTGATGGGGGCTCCATGATGTTATTTGCCCTTGAGACACATGTCGCCCTGTCCCTGCTGATACCATTGATCGGCGCGCTCGGGATTGCCGTTACGGGCCGGATTCCCAATATTCGGGAAGCTGTTACCCTGACGACAGCGGCCCTGCTTTTTGCCAATACTATGGTAATCCTGCCGGAAGTCCTGGGAGGAGCAAGACCATCCTATACGCTGGTCACAACCATCCCCGGACTGGCCCTGGCCCTGTCGGTGGAGCCTCTGGGGATGGTGTTTGCCGCTGTCGCCTCGACTTTGTGGATTATCAATTCTCTCTATTCCATCGGCTATATGCGCGGTAACAATGAAGCCAAGCAAACCCGTTTCTATGTTTGCTTCGCCATCGCCATTTCCGCCACCATGGGGATCGCGTTTGCAGGCAACCTGCTGACCCTGTTCGTGTTCTACGAAGTTCTCAGCCTGTCCACGTATCCGCTGGTCACCCACAAAGGGAACGCGGATGCGCTGAGGGGCGGCCGGATTTATCTTGGCATTCTTCTTGGCACCTCCATTGGCCTGTTCCTACCGGCCATTATCTGGACTTACACTCTGACCGGTACAGTCGATTTCACCGCAGGCGGCATTCTTGAAGGTCATGTAAGTGCCGGTATTGCGGGCGTCTTGCTGTTCCTCTTTATGTACGGGATCGGCAAGGCTGCGCTGATGCCGATCCATCGCTGGCTGCCCTCCGCCATGGTAGCCCCTACACCGGTCAGCGCGCTCCTGCATGCCGTGGCCGTTGTAAAAGCCGGTGTCTTTTCTGTCCTGAAAGTCGTCGTCTATATCTTCGGCATCGATTTCCTGACCGAGACAGGCTCGGCAGAATGGCTGAC
>DIYE01000333.1:553-35694 GCA_002428885.1 Alphaproteobacteria bacterium UBA6062 | reverse complement strand
GACGGTGTTTCAGCGGCAGGAGACGCTCAAACGGGTCGCCGGGCTGGCCCCGGCGATTCTGGTCATGGGTTTGCTGTTCTTTGGAGCATTGGTTCTCAGTATCGTCCAGAGCCTGGGATATGCCCCGCATTATGGTGTATCCGAGTTTCCGACCTTTCGGTTCTATACCGAGCAGTTTAGGAGCGATGGCTTCTGGCTCTCCCTCGGCCTAACCTTTTATTACTCTCTGGTGCCGACGGTGATCGGGGCAGCCATCAGTCTCGCTCTCTCTGTTATTCTGGCCAGGCGTTTTCGGGGCCGGGGTTTTGCCCTGTTGATATACAAGATTCCCATGGTGGTGCCCTATCTGGTCGGTGTCAGCCTGGTCATTCTGCTTTTCGCCAATGGCGGGTTACTTGCGCGCTTGGCTTATGCGATCGGCTGGATTGCCAGCCCGTCGGAATTTCCAAGGTTACTGCAAACCTCCGGGGGCTTCGGAATCATGGCGGTGTATCTCTGGAAGCAAGTACCGTTTATGACGGTTATGCTTTATGCCAATCTGCTGGTTTTGGGCCGACAGGAGGAGGAGAGTGCTCTTTTACTCGGCGCATCCGACGGGCAGATTTTTCGGCATGTAACCTTTCCCCGGCTGATACCGGCTCTGGTCAGCAGCACGCTGATTGTTTTTGCCTTTAATTTCGGCGGCTTTGAAGTGCCGTTTATCCTGGGGGCCGGTTATCCCAATACCCTGACTGTGGAAGCCTGGCGTTTGTTTGATGATCCAGACTACAGCAACCGGCCGGCCGCCATGGCCATCACAACACTGATAACGATGATTTCGGGATTATGCCTGTTGCTTTATCTCAGTCTGTATCGCCGCTATGAACGACTGCGGGGGCGCAGTTGATGATGAAGCGGCTTTCCTTGTGGCAACGGATCCTTTTGCTGTTTCTGATAATGGCGATTGCCGGACCTTTCATCCCGTTGGTGATCGCCTCTATCTCCTTCCGCTGGGGTTGGCCTGATTTGCTCCCCAGCATCTGGTGGTGGGAAAAGCGCGAAACTGCGCGGGTTCCGCTGGCCTGGGATTATGTTATTGATCCGGTCTCCAGGGTTTTCCCGGCTTTTCAAAATACTCTGGTGATCGCTGTTCTGGTAACACTTCTGGCCCTCATTATTGCCATACCGGCAGCCCGGATTCTGGCTCGCCATTCCTTCCGGGGAAAGCCGTTGGTTGAGTTATTTCTGGCAACTCCGTTAATTGTCCCGGAGATTGCCGTCGGCATCGGAATGTTGCTGATCTTCTTGCAGATGGGGCTTCAGGGTAATTTATTCGCGATTGTCCTGGCTCATTTGATCCCGGTGTTGCCTTATATGATAAGAGTGCTGACCTCAATTTATGGGGAGCTGGATGGCGGTATGCTGGATCAGGCAATGCTCCTTGGGGCGAGCCGTCGGCAGGTCTTTATGCATGTGGAACTGCCATTGATCCTGCCGGGTGTGCTGGCGGCGGCGCTTTTTTCTGTCCTCATATCCACCAATATCTTTCTGCTGACATTTTATATGGGACAGGGGCAGGTGGATACGCTCGCGACATTGCTCTTTTCAAAAATCAGCGGAGGAGGTGCTCTTGATCCGGTATCGGCCGCCCTCACGCTGGTGATCACCCTGCCGGGTCTCTTGTTCCTTGGCCTTACTCACCGGGCCCTGAAAGAAGAAGTTTTTGCAGGCGGTATAGATAAGGGGTGACGTCTTTAGCCGGACTTCGTATAGAGAAAGACGCTCCAAAGGTTCATAAGCGGCGGTTCTCAAATTCCTGAAAGGCTGAGATTTATGATTGTTGTGTTCGGCTCCATCAACATCGACCAGGTTTACCAGATGCAGGCTCACCCCAAACCCGGAGAGACAATCCTCGGAACCGGATATGTCCAGGTTCCGGGCGGGAAGGGAGCCAATCAGGCACTGGCAGCCCGCCGGGCCGGGACAGAGGTCGCCATGGTTGGTGCCGTCGGCGAAGATGCCAACGCAGATCCGGCTTTGTCTCTTATGCGGGAGGAGCAGGTAGATTTATCATTGATTGCAAGAACGGCAAATCCGACCGGCTGCGCATCGATCTGGGTTGACGGTAAGGCGGAGAATTCCATTGTTGTGGTCTCTGGTGCGAATGGAGATGCGAAAGCGAAGCAAATTACCTCTGCAACCTTAAAAAAAGCCGACTATTTGCTGTTGCAGATGGAAGTAGATGCGGCAGAAAACTGGAAAGCCGTTAAGGTCGCGAAGAAAGCCGGCGTGAAGTCTATCCTTAATCTTGCGCCTGCCGGGAATGTGCCTGAAGCCGTCTTGAAGGATCTGGATTATCTGGTTGTCAATGAAGTTGAAGCGGATGCCATAGCCCGGCAACATGGTCTTGATGATCTCAGCGGAGATGAACTGGTCGCCGAAATCGCCCGGCGGTTTGATCTTTGCTGTGTTTTGACATTGGGAAGCCAGGGGGTGATCGCAGCCGAAGACGGCTGGGTTATTCGGGTGCCGGCCATTGCCGTTAAGCCGGTTGATACGACAGCGGCCGGTGACAGTTTTATCGGCGGTTTCGCAGCGGCTCTATCAGAAGGAAAAAGCCTTCAGGATGCCTTGCAGTTTGGTGCTGCGGCGGGAGGTTTAGCTTGCACCGTGGCCGGGGCTCAGACAAGCCTCCCTTATCGCGATAAAATCAATGAAATCCTGAAAAGCCTATAGGCCTTTCAGGATCTTTGCATGGTGGTTCAGATGATCTTCCATAAACGTCTGGATGAAATAGTAGCTATGGTCATAACCCGGCTGACTGCGATAGGTCAGGGGCTGACCGACTTCCTTGCAGGCGGCCTCAAATACATGAGGATGCAGTTCTCTCTCCAGAAATTGATCGGCTTCGCCCTGGTCGATCAGGAGATGTTGTGAGGTTGCGCCTCTCTTAACAAGTTCTGTGGCGTCATAGTCAGCCCAGCTTTTCCTGTCTGACCCAAGGTAATTCCCAAGGGCTTTCTCGCCCCAGGGGCACTGACTTGGCGCGCAGATCGGAGCGAAAGCGGACACAGAAGCATATTGATCCGGGTTTTTGAGACCAATGATCAGGGCGCCATGCCCGCCCATGGAATGACCGAAAATCCCGGCAGGACCATTGTTGACCGGGAAGTTCTCTTTAATCAGTTCGGGAAGCTCTTTAGTCACATAAGAGTACATTCTATAATTGTTGGACCAGGGGTCTTCTGTTGCATCCAGATAAAAGCCGGCACCCGTTCCGAAATCCCAGTCATCGTCTTCACCCGGAATACCGGCGCCGCGCGGGCTGGTATCCGGCATGACGAGCATAAGGCCGAGATCAGCAGCAAGCCGTTGGGCGCCTGCCTTAATGGTTGCCGTCTCTTCCGTGCAGGTCAGGCCCGCAAGATAATACAGGATAGAAACCGGCCCTTCCTGAGTGGCAGGCGGCTGATAAACCGAAAAGCGCATAGCTGTGCCGGTCTCGGTAGAGCTGTGGGAATAAAACCCCTGAAGACCGCCGAAGCAGGCCTGTTCACTAACAATTTCCATATAACCTCAACTTAATCGAAGGTAACGACGCTGCGGATGGACTTGCCTTCATGCATGAGATCAAAACCTGTATTGATCTCGTCAACAGGCAACACATGGGTGATCATATCGTCAATATTAATCTTGCCATCCATATACCAGTCGACAATTTTCGGAACGTCAGTCCGGCCCTTTGCCCCTCCAAAGGCAGTGCCTTTCCAGACCCGGCCCGTCACCAGCTGGAAGGGGCGGGTGGAGATTTCCTGACCGGCACCGGCCACACCGATAATGATGCTCTCGCCCCATCCTTTATGGCAGCACTCCAGTGCCTGTCGCATAGTAGTCGTGTTGCCGATACATTCAAAAGAATAGTCGGCTCCACCCTTTGTCAGATTAACGAGATAGGGAACGATATCGCCTTCAACTTCTTTTGGATTAACAAAGTGAGTCATGCCGAATTTTGAAGCGAGATCCTTGCGGCTGTTATTGATATCAACGCCGACAATCATATTGGCGCCGGCCAGCCGGGCGCCCTGGATGACATTCAGGCCAATGCCGCCGAGGCCGAAGATCACGACATTGTCGCCGGGTTTCACTTTTGCCGTATTGATAACAGCGCCAACCCCGGTCGTCACACCGCAGCCGATATAGCAGACTTTGTCAAAGGGGGCGTCCTCGCGAATTTTCGCAAGGGCGATTTCCGGAACCACCGTATAATTGGCGAAAGTGGAGCAACCCATATAGTGGAAGACTTTTTCACCATTGATTTTGAAGCGGCTGCTGCCGTCCGGCATGACACCCTGTCCCTGGGTTTCGCGAATGGCCTGGCAAAGATTGGTTTTTCCGCTGGTGCAGTAGCTGCACTGGCGGCATTCCGGTGTGTAAAGCGGAATAACGTGGTCGCCTTTTTTGAGCGTTGTCACGCCGGGGCCTGTATCGACAACAACACCGGCGCCTTCATGGCCTAGGATGGCTGGAAAAATGCCTTCCGGATCGTCACCGGATAGTGTGAAGGCATCCGTGTGGCATATCCCGCTGGCTTTGATTTCCACGAGAACTTCTCCTTCGCGGGGACCATCAAGCGTAACCGTCTCAATGCTTAAGGGAGCGCCTGCTTTATGGGCGACTGCTGCTTTGACATCCATCGGACCTGCCTCTCTATTGCTGACTATTCCTTTATTTTTTGCAGGATTATAAAGCGAACGCAACTGCTTTCAAACCTTGCCTCTAAATCGTATTTATAGTTTTGATATAAAATAAATTTATTGGAAAGTTGAAAATTAACTATTGAATTTTATATTTTAGAAATATTATATCATATGAGTGTTAGTTATTTCGAACTGGCACAAAGGGGTTAGGTCTTAGGGTCGGGCTCTAGGGAACAGCAGTAGGTCAGGGGGACATCCTAATGTCGAGTAAGGGGAATAGACTGTATCCACGTGTCGGGATACATGGAAGAGTTGTGCATGAGTTAGGGCGGGATATTGTTACGGGACAATATAGGCCAGGCGAAAAATTGCCGGTTGAATCCGTTTTTATGAACCGGTTTAGCGGAAGCCGCACGGCGATCCGCGAAGCTTTCAGAGTGTTGGCGGCGAAAGGATTGCTTGAAGCCCGGCAAAGGGCGGGAACGCATGTCCGGGCAAGACGGTTCTGGAATCTTCTTGATCCCGATGTGATGGAATGGCAGTTGCTGGAAGATTCCAATATCAAGTCTGTCCAGCAAATGATGGAGCTGAGAAATGTTCTGGAGCCAGCCGTTGCAAGACTGGCGGCAGAAAGAGCTTCTGAAGATCAAATTATTATATTGGAAGAAATCCAGAAGGATATCGAAACCAGCGAGGCAAAAGGCGAGCGGGCCAAATTTTTCCGGGCCGTTCGGGACTTTCACCTTTGTCTGTATGATATCTGCCGAAATGAATATGCGGAGCGGCTAAAGGATGTCATCGTGGTGACGCTACGATATCTATATGACCGCCGGGATAGTGGTCGTCATATCAAGGTTGGAGTCGCCAGATGGCATGGGCTTATCCTAGAGAAAATCCGGGCCGGGGACGGCAGGGGAGCAGAGGAGTTATCCCGCACCCTGATAGCCAGAGAGACGGAACTGATCCGTCTCCCCGCCGGTCATAACACGTCTATTCGAAATACTGTGGCACGTGCACCAGCCGCCCGGCCTCAACTGTTAAGTTTATAAGCGTTGGGAAGGCCTTCAAGACCTGAAATATCGACTTTCAGGTCTTGAAGGAGGCCATCCTTTAGGCCGTAAATCCAGCCGTGAACGGTGATTTTTTTACCGTTCCGCCAGGCTTTCTGTAGAATTGAGGTTTTCGCTACATTACGAACCTGACGAGCAACATTGAGCTCGCAAAGTCTGTCAACCTGCGCTTGTTCGGTCTCATGAGACATCACGTCGTCAAAATTGTCCTGCAGCACATCTTTGATGGTCGCGAGCCAGTTATCAATGGGGCCAAGGTCGACATCGCCAAGAGCTGCCCGGACACCACCGCAGTTGTAATGGCCGGCGACAACAATGTGTTCAACGCCGAGAGCTTCCACGGCATATTGAATGACAGCCAGGCTGCTGGTGTCACCGTGAGGGACCAGGTTAGCAATATTTCGGTGTACAAACACATCTCCCGGTTCTGTGCCAATAATCGCATTTACCGGAACGCGACTATCAGAACAGCCAATCCATAAAAATCGAGGCTGTTGACCCTCTGCCAGCTTCGAAAAAAAAGTCTCATTTACAGACAGTTTTTCCTCGGCCCATTTCTGATTCCGTTCAAGCAGGTTTTCGGGTGTTAGTTTGTTACACATAAAGTATCCCTCCATTGAGGCGAAACATATACATCGAATGGAAATTTACAAGAACTTCACCCCTTGAAAGCGAGTGATTTTGGTGAGTTTATCAATATGATACATTTTTTGTTGATATATTAAAAAATCTGTATCATATTAAGTTTGGAGATTGAGCTTATAGGGATTGATGCGTGATGGATAACGGGAAGAATGCCGACGCAACAGAGTTGGCCGCACTTGAAGAAGCTTTTCAGAAGAAGGTTGATGCGGAACTCAAGATAGAGCCTAAAGACTGGATGCCGGATGGTTACAGAAAAACGTTAATCCGTCAGATGTCGCAGCATGCCCATTCCGAGGTGGTTGGAATGCTTCCGGAAGGAAATTGGCTTACCCGTGCTCCATCCCTGAAACGCAAGGCCATTTTGATGGCGAAAATACAAGATGAAGGCGGGCATGGCCTCTATCTTTATAGCGCAGCCGAAACGCTTGGGATCTCCCGGGATGAAATGTATGATCAGTTGCATAGCGGCAAGGCAAAATATTCCAGTATTTTCAATTACCCGACCCTGAACTGGGCGGATGTCGGCGCTATAGGGTGGTTGGTCGATGGTGCTGCCATTACAAACCAGATTGCGCTTTGTCGCTGTTCCTATGGTCCCTATGCCCGTGCCATGGTCAAAGTCTGTAAGGAAGAGAGTTTTCATCAGCGTCAGGGCTATGAAATCATGATGGAGATGGCCAAAGGCACCGAAGAGCAGAAGGAGATGGCTCAGGATGCCTTAAATCGCTGGTGGTGGCCGGCTTTGATGATGTTTGGCCCTCATGATGCTAATAGTCCGCGCACCGGACAGTCTATGGTCTGGAAGATCAAACGCACCTCCAATGACGAATTGCGTCAGCGATTTATCGACGCCACGGTTCCGCAGGCGGAATATCTTGGCTTGACGATCCCCGATGACAAACTTGCCTGGAACGAAGAAAAGGGCCTGTATGATTGGGGTGAAATTGACTGGGATGAATTTGCCAATGTCGTGGCCGGCAATGGACTTTGCAACCGGGAAAGGCTGCAAACCCGCCGGGATGCACATGAAGGCGGAAAGTGGGTGCGGGATGCCGCCCTGGCACATGCCGAGAAGAAAAGAAAACGCGCTGAAGCGCAAAAAGCCGCGTAATTCAGAGCAGACGCGCGTAAGGAAGAGCTAGATGACGAATACAACAAACACATCCGAATTTCCTCTGTTCGAAGTCTTTATTCGTAGCAAAAACGGTTTGCATCACAAGCATGTGGGCAGCCTGCATGCGCCGGACGCTGAAATGGCCTTGACCAACGCCCGGGATGTATACACCCGGCGAAGTGAAGGGGTCAGTATCTGGGTTGTGAAAACCTCTGATATTGTCGCTTCAAGCCCGGAAGATAAAGGTGCCTTCTACGATCCGAATGACGAGAAGATGTATCGCCACCCCACCTTCTATGACATCCCCGAAGAAGTCGGTCATATGTAAGTGTCGCTGGAAAGGCGGAAAAGAATGTCTACTCAGAATGATATGTTTGAATATCTGGTGCGGCTCGGCGATAACAGTTTGATCCTTGGGCAACGGCTCGCAGAATGGTGCGGTAAGGCGCCCGTTCTTGAAGAAGAAATGGCGCTTATGAATGTCGGCCTGGATCTGGTCGGTCAGGCTCGTCTGTTGCTGGATTATGCCGGGAAAGTTGAAGGAAAAGGTCGTGATGAAGATGCGCTCGCCTTTCACCGGGATTCCCGGGAATGGAGAAACCTCCTTCTGGTAGAGCAGCCGAACGGAGATTTTGCCAAGACCATGGCCCGGCAACTTTTCTTTGACTGCTATCAGTATGTACAGTTTGAGGCACTCTGTCAGTCATCTGATAAGACGTTGGCTGAAATCGCCCTGAAATCATTGAAGGAAATCACCTATCACCGGCGTCACAGCAGTGACTGGGTCATCCGGCTCGGTGATGGTACTGAAGAGAGCCACGAACGGATGCAAAAAGCCGTCACGGAACTCTGGGGCTTTACGCCGGAATTTTTTGATATGGATGCTGTCGATACAGCCTTGTTGGAAGCCGGTGTCGGTGTGGATATGATGGCCTTGCAACCCAAATGGGATGCCATGATCAATGAAATCCTAGCGGAGGCAACACTGGAGCGGCCGGAAGTCAGTTGGTCTGTTCGCGGCAGCAAGGAAGGAAAGCATTCCGAACATCTGGGATATATCCTGGCGGAAATGCAGTTCCTGCCGCGTGCCTATCCGGATGCAACCTGGTAAAAAGCCATGCAACTGCCAGAACCTGTTCGGGAGAGAGGGGCGGTAAATAAGGTTTTAGAAACCGTCAAAGACCCTGAAATTCCAGTATTGACCATTGAAGATATGGGGATCGTGCGCGCTGTCGATTTTGAAGGAGACGGTGTACAGGTTTCCATTACGCCGACTTATTCGGGATGTCCTGCCATGGATACCATTGCCGAGGATATCCGATCGGCGCTGACTCTCCACGGGTACCGGGAGATTGAAATCCGAACCGTCCTTTCACCGGCCTGGTCAACCGACTTCATTTCGGAAAACGGTAAGAAAAAGCTGGAAGAATATGGGATCGCGCCACCTTCTACCAGTGCACGGGGAGCATTGCTTGGGCATGAAGCTGTACATTGTCCCCAGTGTAAATCAGAAAATACGGTTGTTGTGAGTGAGTTTGGGTCGACTGCCTGCAAGGCGCTCTATAAATGCCAGGACTGTCTCGAGCCTTTCGACTATTTCAAATGTGTTTAGGAACCCATAAATGAGTATTTTTCACCAACTGAAAATTTCAGAAGTCGTTCGCGAAACCGAAGAAGCGATCTCTGTTGCCTTTGATGTGCCGGAAGATCTGTCGAAGGATTATGAATATATCCAGGGCCAGCATTTGACACTGAAAACTGATGTCGGCGGTGAAGAAATTCGTCGTTCCTATTCCATTTGTAGTGCCGTTGGAGATGGCCAGCTGAAAGTGGCGATTAAGCAAATTGAAGGTGGTTTGTTTTCCACATATGCCAATCAGAGCCTGACGCAGGGACAGTCTCTGGATGTTATGGTTCCGCAGGGGCGATTTTATACACCCCTGTCCGCAGAGAATAAAAAACACTATCTGTTTATCGCGGCCGGCAGCGGAATTACGCCGATCTTTTCGATACTGAAAACAGTATTGCAGACGGAAAAAGAGAGCCGGATAACACTGATTTACGGAAATAAAACCGTTTCCAGCATTCTGTTCCTGGAGCAACTTGAGGACCTTAAGGACACCTATCCGGGGCGAGTGAATATGCTTCATATCCTGAGCCGGGAAGAACAGGATGCCGAGCTGTTCAATGGCCGAATTAATCGGGAAAAATGTGAAGCCCTGTTTAAAGGGGCTCTTGATATCGCGGCCATTGACGAGGCCTTTCTATGCGGACCCGAGCAAATGATCCTGGACGTTAAGGATTTTCTGGAAGAACGGGGCCTATCAAAAGATCATATCCATTTCGAGCTGTTTATCACCGATGCAGCAATTGCTGCTGCGCAGAAACCAAAACGGGATGCACATGCGGATGACGCCAGCCCAAGTCATACAGTAACCGTTATTCTGGATGGACAGAAAACAGAAGTTGCCATTCCAGAAGAGGGCGTTTCCATTCTGGACGCTGCTCTGGAAAAAGGCGTGGATCTGCCCTTTGCCTGTAAGGGAGGTGTTTGCTGTACCTGCCGGGCGAAAGTGATCCAGGGAGATGTGCGAATGGATCTCAATTATGCTCTTGAAGACGATGAGGTTGAGGAAGGGTTTGTCCTGACCTGTCAGACACACCCGCTCACAGATGATGTGGTTGTCGATTTCGATGCCTGACATCCGATGATACTGGTGCGGATGCACACCAACCGGCCGAAAAGCCAAAATATCCGACAGGGTATAAAGCGGCTATATCTTGTGTTCTTCAGTTAATAATGATTATTATTCCTATATAGAATCTGAGGTCGTTGCTTTAGCTTTTTGTACGCAGATTTCTTCAGGATATCAGTTTTCATAGAATTGAGGGCAGCCATGGGTATTGAAACAGAAATGGAGGCGAGCGATCTTCGTGGTATCTCAGAGACATTACAAATTCCGTTAGCTTGCCGGGCTCTGGCAAGCCAGGGCAATCTCTTTTCCCGGTTTACGGACAAAAAGGCTGAAGAAATTTGTGAACGTTTCCATATTGATGCAGACAGATATGGGTCAGATCTGCCAACCCTTAAAGGTACAATTGCCAGAAGCCAGTGGTATGACGAGCATGTCATTGCTTTCCTGGAGAGCAACGAGAATGCTGTCGTCTTTTCAATCGGTTCCGGTCTGAATACCATGTTTGAGCGTGTTTCTAGTCGCGTTTCCCATACGAATTGGCAATGGATTGACAGTGACCTTGAAGATGTCGTTGGCTTGCGTAAGAGAGTCTTTGAAGAGGGGGGGAACCGCCGTACCGTGATTTTTGATGCGACCGATCCGAACTGGTCGCAATATGAGTGCCTGAAAGGGGAACAGCCACTTCTGGTCATCTCTGAAGCTGTGCTTGTTTATCTGGATGAAGAGCTTGTTAAAACGGTGTTTTCGTCGCTTGGTGAATTCGCCCGGAACAGAAAGAAGTGTCATATTCTGTTCGACTGGTGCTCTCCGGAAATGGTGAAACGAAGTGCCGATCATCCGGCCTTAAAGAAACTGAAAAGCGAGGCGGTTGTCTTCAAATCCCAGATGCGCCGACCGGACAGGATCGGCAGCTACCATTCTGGCTGGGAAGTGATTGAAGAAAGTGCCGTTGTTATGCAACGCTCTGGTTTTCGTTTTTATATCATGTCCACTCTTTTCCAGATTTTCACTCTTGGAAGAAAAGTTTACGGATTAGCGGAAGCGAAATTGCAACCAGGGATCTGATTTTCTAAAAGTCTCCTTAGAAACAACGCTTCCATTTCCGGAGTGCGATCGTATGATTGCTGAGTGAAGAGGGAAGGGATTTTGGGTGACTAAGCAGAATAGAAACGCGGCAATTTTCTACGAACAGGATGGCTTCAAAACGGATGGGCAGCGCTTGCTCGGCAGGCAATCGGCTGGAGAGAGTTTTCTTAAGGGATTTTCACGTTTTTCCGGTGTTGACCGTTTCTTCTGCTACACAAATCATCCTCTTAAATTCAAAGGATTTACGGAGCAGATTGCCGGCTGGACGGAAGACGAACCCGAGACACGCTGGATAAACCCGCTGACCGTTGGCCGTATGAAAGAGCCGGGATGTCTCTTTTACTCTGGACCGTCGCTTGGGAATTTTGCCTGGCAGCGACGGCATATTGGCTCCCGTAGTTTCAGCCTTTGCGGCCTGACTCACACAATATCCTCTCTTGAAGTCATGGAAGCGTTCGGTGATCTTGCCATAGCTCCCTTTGAAGAATGGGACGCTCTGATCTGCACGTCAAAATCTGTCCGGGATACAGTCGATCACGTCCTCGCCAGCTGGTCTGACTATCTGGAGCAGCGAAATGGCGGCAAGGTAAAACTTCCTGTAAAGCTTCCGATTATTCCGCTTGGTATAAACTGCGAGGATTTCCAGGTGCCTGCTGGGTCAAAAGTATGGGCTAAGAAATTTCGGGAAGAGCAGGGCATTTCCGAGACGGATATTGTCATCCTGTATGTGGGGCGGTTCGCGGCACATGCGAAAGCGCATCCGCTCCCTATGTATCAGGCATTGGAAAAGGCTGCTGCGCGGACGAAAAAGAAACTGCACCTGGTACAGGCGGGATGGTTTGCATCAGATGCCATTGAAGATCAGTTTAAGTCGGGTGCCCGTAAATTCTGTCCGTCTGTTCATTGTATTTTCCTCGACGGCAGGCGTCAGGATGTTCGAAAACACATTTGGCACGCAGCCGATATCTTTACGTCACTCTCTGACAATATTCAGGAGACGTTCGGTATCACGCCGGTTGAAGCCATGGCCGCCGGATTACCGGTCGTGGCAACAGACTGGGATGGATACCGGGAAACCGTGAGGGACGGGCAAGATGGCATTCTGGTTAGAACAACCTTCCCGGCACCGGGATGCGGTGGTGATCTTGCGTATCGCTATCAGGTTGGTGTGGATAGTTATGATCGGTTTGTCGGACAGGTCGGTTTGTTTACCAATGTTGATACGGAAGCCTGTGCAGAAGCTTATCTGGCGCTGATTGAAGATGAAGCACTGCGCCGCAAGATGGGAGACAGCGGAAGAGAGCGGGCGCAAAATAACTTTGACTGGAAAGTTCTTGTTCCCCGGTATCAGGATCTTTGGCAGGAGCTTGCGGAAAAAAGGACTGCAGCCGAACAGGAGGATATTGTTCTGCCGGCGACCCCTCTAGTGGATGATCCTTTTTCGCTCTTCAAGCACTATCCTACGGAAAGAATGACCCTCAAGACGCGGATTGTGCTGGTAGACATGAACACGAAACCCGTTTCGGATTATGCCAATGATCCACTGGGCAATGGTGCGCGCCATTTAATGCCGGACGATGATCGAATGGAGGCCATTTTACAGTATCTGAAAGATACGGGGGAATGCGCCATCAGTGATATCGCCCAGGCATTTGATGCATCGCCAGCTCGAATGATCCGACTCATGGGCTGGTATGCCAAAATGGATTTGATCCGGATCCTGCCGACTTAAGTAAGATAGGTCTTGAACCTAGTAGTTCGGAATATCTTTAATATCGCATGAGCCACGGGTGTAAACTGTTTCAATAAAACAGCTCCTATCCGCTCGGATAACCAGGTTCCCTTTACACTCCTTGAAGGAAATCCAGTTTTCTGTTGCCTCGATCCGACTGCCGCCAATACCGGTTTGATAGATATCGACGACAGATTGTTTTGAGATCGTTTTGCCGTCAAGGTTAAGACTTTCAATAACTTTTTGAATGTCAGCTTGACATCTGTAATAGCCGCTGTCCTCTGCCTGAGACGTCTGATAAGCCAGTATCACAAACATAAAAGCACCTATAGGTGATAGGCGGGATTTGATAAAACGAAGCATGGCAACTCCCATGAAAAACAGGCCCTTCCATACTATATAGAATGGCCTGCTTAAATATCATGTGAGCCTCGACACAGACGGTGATATCAGTATTTCGGGATGTCTTTGATCTTACAGGTTCCTGTCGTATAGGCGGTTTTCATAAAACAGCTGTCATCGACACGAATAACCAGATTCCCATTGCATTCATTGAAACTGGTCCAGCTGTCCGCGGAATCCGTTGTGGAGCCACCAGTATCGTTACCGGCATAATTGACGAATGTGGTTCCTCTGACCGTTTTACCTGGTGTTTCGAGCCTTTTAAAGGCATCGATGAGTTCTGCTTCGCAGATGGAGGCATAGGCGGATTGGGGAAAAATATAAGCGACTGAAAGAATGATCACTCCCCAAAGGCGATAGATCTTCAGGTTTTTTATGAAGGAAGAGAATTGCATTACTGGCTCCAGGGTTTACGATGTTTAGGGGTCAGAAATGGAGACTTTTTCTCGCCGTTCACGGACAATCAGCAGGATCAGGTAGTGTTGTATGAAGATTATGCCGGAAAAAGAAAAACGCCATGCACTGGTAGTCTTTTTCCTGGGCGCTTTCGTCCTGTCGGCTGTTGAATATTTCCGGGTTGGTGGCTTTTTCACACAGGAGTATGAGGGTACGGACGAAAGAACTGTTTATTTTTCTTCTTTGGAAAGCCTGGAACATTTCTTTACTGAACAAGAATATTCTTTAAAGGCTTGGCAGGAACTCTCTCAGCCTGTTCCTCGACTGGAGTTAAGTTCCATACCCACCTCCTGGGGACGTGATGTGGCACCCTCGCTGACGGTTCAAAAGAAAAAGAGCATTTTCCTGATGCTGGCAATTCCTCTTGTTATGATCAGTAACGAGGAACTGAATAAGGTCCGCGCTAGGCTCCTGAAGCTCGATGCCGATAGGATAGAAAGAGGTACAGGCCTGTGGCTTGAGGAATTGGCAACAACATACAGGCTTGCTTCAGATCTTACGGGAGAGCAGCGCTTGAAAAAACTGATTGAACGTATTGATGCCGTTCCTGTTTCCATCGCTGTTGCTCAGATGATCGAAGAAAGTGGTTGGGGAACCTCCCGTTTTGCGACCGAGGGGAATGCCTTATATGGACAATGGACGTATCAGGGTGGTTTGAAACCGTTGCAGCAACGGGAGGAAAAGGGGGACTATCGTATCCGTGTATTTGATACTCCCCTGGATTCCGTTAGAGCTTATATGCTCAATCTGAACACAAATCCGGCCTATGGAAATTTCCGCCGATCAAGAACGGTGCTCCGGCAGGAGGGCAAAGATCTGTCAGGGACCGGATTGATCCGGACCCTGACAGCGTATTCGGAAAGGGGGGAGGAATATATAAGCTCTCTAAAGTCGATTATTCGCGTGAATAATCTGGAACGACTGGACAGGGCTGTTCTGCAACCAAAGCCACTCTACCAGTTGAAACCGACAGCGATTTCCGGATAGCCGTCAGTTTTTTAGGACTGTCACTGTTTCCGGGGTCTCTGTACCGGCTGCTTTGTCCCGCTCTTCAAAGCGCAATCTGGCCAGCCTGTTGACATTGGTCAACCCGTCCAGCAACCCCGGAATAATGACTTCGGAAGGTTTTTTCTGCTGAGAGAGGTGGCGTAGCGCCGTACTCATGGTTTCTTCAGAGCGGATACCATCATCAATCAGGACACTGATCAAACCAAGCTCTGCAGCACGTGTCGCCCTGATATATTGCTCGAGCCTGGGAACAGTCCGGGGGATGATTAAGGCTCTTTTGTCCATGGAAAGGACTTCACAGAAGGTGTTGTAACCACCCATGGCAACGACGGCGGAAGCCTTTGACATGAGGCTCTCGAGATGATTGTCAAAGGTGACGGCTTTGACCTGGCTCAGTTTGCTGATCCGATCCCTGAAAGATGCTCTGAGGTCCGGCGGCATGAAGGGACCAAGAACAAATAATGCATTCAGGGGCGGTGGCGTGTTTGTTTCGTAAGACCTTAAGACCCAGTCCGTCAGAACATCTCCGTCACCGCCGCCGCCGACAGTGACAAGGACATATGGTTCGTCAATTTCTTCAAGAATAGCTGGTTCTGTACCGGACTGAACAGCTCGTGGCAGATATCCGGTATAAGTGATCTTGCGCTTGACATCAGCAGGCAGATCCAGTTCCTGGAGGGGGTTATAAAGCTGCTCAATGCCAAATACCCAGATGTCGTCATACAGGTTTTGAAGAGCCGGCAGCACATTCTTACGCTTCCATTCCGGTACTAGCAAAGCCGGATCATCCAAAACATCTCTTAGCCCAAGGACCAGGCGAGTGCCTTTTGTTTTCAGAAAATGGAGAGTTTCTTCTACTTCACCCCTTAGCCCAAACGGTTCCTTATCAACAATAAAGATATCCGGATCAAAGGTTTCCGCAGTATGCCGGATGATGGAGGCTCTCATGGCCAGGGTCTGTTCAGTATCAATATGCAGGCTGAGGGATGTATATTCGCCATTTCTCAATTTAATGATGCCCGGAATGCGGACAAAATCCACACGTGCTTTAAAATCAAAGCTGCCGATAATGGGAGAGCCGGAGAGGATCAGTACTGATAGGTTCTGATTTTGTTCAACAAGAGCATGGGCAAGGGTTCTGCAACGCCTCAGATGCCCCAGGCCAAAAGAGTCATGGCTGTAGATCAGAATGCGTCTTGCTTTTTCCTTTACGCTCATAATCCTGCAATCCTTTCCCTTCTAGCTCCGTCCGGGAGGAAATATCAACTATATAGGCGGTATAGCCTTCCTTCCGACAGATTGCACTCTGAAAGTTATGATGGATCGTAAAGTTTTTTGAATGGAACAGGATTTGTGACAAAGAATCAAATCTTGATATCAATTAATGAGAGAATATTGATTCTTTAAAAATCTTATTTCTCATCGAATAAATAATATGAATTAACCTCATATTTTATCAATAAAACACCATATAAGAGTTTTTTTAACATAATCATAATGCCCGGAAAACCGCCACTTTTTTTCTTAAAAATCGAATATTAAAAGAATTATTCTCTTTTTTAGAAAAACATGATGACAGAGTGATATATATTTTTTATATCAAATTTTATGATTCATTAATTGAATTAATTTTCGAGATGAATCTAGGCAGCTTTTTTCCAATTTTGTTCAACCTTTACCCTGGTTAGGAGAAAAGCTGCCGTTTCGTCGAAAAGAAGCGACTTTATTGAAAATTCCATTGTGTATCCATGTATCCAAAAAATAGGCGCTTCTTTTTGATGAAATAACAATCAATGCGGGTTCTGTATTTTGTGTATGAAAATATCCCGATAAACTATTAGGAGGCGAATATGGTAATTTTTTTGAAGAAATTCTCTAGCTGCGAGAGTGGTGTGACATCTGTGGAGTATGCCCTTCTTGCAGCGGCGGCATCAGCTGTTGTCGGTGTGGCAGGGTCTACCTTTTACGGCCGTGTCAGTGACGCGTTCGCAGCGATCACATTGGGCGGTAGCTCAGGTGGAAGCGGTGGCTCAGGTGGCAGTAGCCTCTAGTTAATACCCCAGGGAAGGGAGAGGGAAAATGCTGTCATCCGTGTTATCAGATGTCGCTCACAACCTCCAGATAGGATTGCCGATGATTGCAATTGCTTTTCTGGTTGCTTCTGCTTACACGGATTTGAAAGATCGGATCATCCCCAACCGTTTTTCTCTCTCCCTTTTCTTGTTATTTCCTGCCTATACAATGACCGGCCCGATATCTGTTGATGTCCTGTCACATCTCTCCTGGGGAATGCTGTCTCTTCTCATCTTATTACCGCTCTTTGCCTATGGGAAAATGGGAGGGGGGGACGTTAAGTTGATTGCTGCTACTGCAACATGGTGCGGCCCTATCTCCGGTCCGGAGTTTATTATTCTAACGGCATTGGCGGGCGGTGCTATGGCCTTGCTGGTTCTATCGCCGGTTATCAGGATATTTCTGATCTGGGGGCAGGCGGTTCTTGGATTGTCGACGGTGTCTCTCATTCCGGAAAAAGAAACGTTACCCTATGGCGTGGCGATTTCAATTGGCGGCGTGTTCGCAATTTACCAAGCATATTTAGGGTAGGTCATATGCGTTCATTTCTGCTCTTTTTTATGTGCTTCATATTCCTCGGAGCGTCCGCGTATCTGATAATCGCGACGTTTTCAGGAACAGGACATGATGTCCGTCCAGCCAAAGCCGACGATCGCAAATTGTCGAGAATTCTTGTAACGCAAGATGCTTTGCTGCCAGGCGCAATCGTCTCAATAAAACAATTATCCTGGAAAATGGTTCAGCAGACTTCGTCTCTTACACAGTCCGGTTGGCCTGAAGAACTCCTTCAGGAGAAGGATCTCTACCTTGTCGCCAGCCGCTCGTTTGACGTTGGCGAAAGGGTTCGTAAAAGAGATTTAATCCGGCTTTCCGATCCGGGTTATCTAACACGTGCCGTCAGATCCGGATACAGGGCTATAACCCTTCATCTGCCGGACACTGACAATCCGGTTTCCGCGTTGGTACCTGGCCGGCAAATTGATCTTATCGTGTCTTTGATGCTCAAACATAATTCAGGAGATAACCAGGCTGACCAGCAGTTTACTATGCGGGATATAAGAATACTGGCCCGGCAGAGTCCTCTGGAAGGACAGGCATTGGAGCGTGGTAAGGAAACAGATGATCTCTATGTCGTGGAAGTACCGGAACAGCTGGCTCCTTATCTGCTGCAGGCGAAGAAAAATGGCAGGTTCGTCGCTCTTTTGAAATCTGAGCAAGGGCAGTTTAAGGATAGGCACGAAAACAACTCTCAACGTCAAGCGCTAAAAGCGTTTTTAGATAGGAGAAATGAGCCGTCAGTCAGCACTTCCAGTCTCAGGAAGGTATATATCCAGCGGGCAGGTGAGATCTCTGTTCTTGAGAGAGTGGCAGATGCTCCTCTGGGAGAGAAACAGTGAAACGTTTCTTTTCAAAATACAGACTGATGCTGTTTATCGGCATTTCGCTGGCCACCGCCTTGCCTGGCTTCGCGCGAGCTTCTGATCTTCGGCTCCCGGTTGGTCAGGGTAAGCTTTATGCCATAGGTGAGCCGGCGCTCGATATCCTGATCACCGATCCGGATATTGCAGACGTGCAACTGACACAGGGGAACAGTCTTTTTATATACGGCAAGAAGGCAGGCAATACGCATATTGTCGTGCTGACGGAAAAAGATCGTATCCTGCTGGATCAGAAGGTTGAAATTGTTCGTGATCTCGCTGCACTGGAGAAGGTATTACGGGATGAATTCCCCGCGACCCGGATCTCACTGACATCATCAAAGGGGCGCCTGGTCGTTGGTGGTGTTGTGTCTTCGCCGGCGATGATGGATCAGGCACTCGGTATTATCAGCGGTTTTCTCCAGAAAGGAGAGGAAATTGTCAACCGCTTGACCCTTGCTTCTCCCCTTCAGGTCAATCTCAAAGTGAGAATCCTGGAGATGAACAGAGAAGCGGCAAAGGAACTCGGGGTGAACTGGAATGTATTGCTCAATCCAGGTTCCCTGGCCGTGGGATTGCTGACGGGAAGAACGCCCGCCGTTATTGGCTCATCAATCCTTCCAAAGGATGCCTCCCGGGGAGGAAGTGCTCTGGTGGGCATCAATGGATCCAGCGGTTCCGTCAGCACCGTTATCGATGCCATGGCGGAAGATAATCTCATTACTGTTCTTGCGGAACCAAATCTGACCTCCAGATCAGGCGAGACGGCAAGTTTTTTTGCAGGAGGGGAGTTCCCGATCCCTGTTGCCGCAGACGATCAGAAAATCACAATAGAATTCAAAAAGTTCGGTGTTATTCTGGATATGACGCCAACGGTTCTGTCAGAAGGACGGATACGGCTTCATATTCGGCCTGAGGTCAGTGAATTATCAACCGCCGGGGCGATAACGCTTCAGAATATCAGCATCCCGGGTATTTCAGTACGCCGAACCGAAGCAACGATCGAGCTCGCCAGCGGCCAGAGTTTTTCTGTTGCCGGCCTATTACAAAAGAGAAATCGTAAACTCGTTCGGGATATCCCATTGCTTGCAGACCTGGATATTCTGGGACCTTTATTTCGATCCCGCCAATATCAGAATTCTGAAACGGAACTGGTCATTATTGCTACGGCCAATATCGTTAGGCCTCTGAACAGGGATATTTATCGTTCCCCTATCTCTACTTTTATGGCTCAGGACGAATACCGGATCGGGCACGGATCCTCATTGCTCAAAAGTGGTAAAGGGCGGGAACTTGTAACTGTTCGGCAGAAGGATACCAGGACGCTGACAGGACCGATCGGATACATCTACTGAAGGAAGGGAAATGGAAACTTTGCGCTACGGTATCTCGTTATCATTCATCGTCATTCCGATTTTTTTGACAGGATGTCTCGCATTCTCCCCCATGCCATCAAGCCCGTCATCAAATGAGCGGGCAGTGACGCTTGTCCGGTCTTTCGAGCCGCGAGAGTTTTTTTTGGATCAGTCATCCGGGCAGTTTGTAAACAGGAACCGGGAAACACTTCTTGAGACATTGTTAAAACTCAATAACTCTGGTGTTTCTGCCGTAGAGCTTTCTCCATATTCGGAAAAGGCAAGGCAATTACTCAAACGTCGTCTTCGGGCAGATCAGCGTCTTTCTCTATTATCGTTTGAACATGTCGTCGGGAAAGTGAAGCCAACTCCTAGTCTGGCGGCCCTGGAATTGAGGATCGAACGGCTCGCTGTTCGGTATGTGGATTGCAGTTCCGGCCGCGGGGTTTGGAATACCGGCTGCACAACGGCCGTCAACCGGGCTATGAGCTTCCAATCTCCTCGGGAAATTGAGGCAGCGCATTCTTTATCTCCTGCTATGGGTTGGTATGAACAAAATTACCTGGTCAATATGCGGGCCGGGAAAACAGCCCCTTTATCGGATCTTAAGAAGTGAGAGAGGGCATGCGGATTTCAGATTATTCCGAAGCGGAAAAGCCTCTGAAGAATATTTGTGCATTTGTTGTAGATCGGGACAGTGAACAGATATTGAATAACTGCTTTGCGCAACTGGAAATGCCGCAAACGGAAATTGTCAGGGGGGATGTGGCAACAGCAGTATCCCGGTATAAAAACCAACCGTCTCCCTCTTTGTTAATCGTTGATATATCCCGATCAGAAATGCCTCTTTCCGATATGGATAATCTTGCCAAAGTCTGTTCACCGGGTGTTCAGGTCATTGCGATCGGGGGTGAAGACAGTGTTGCTTTGTATCGGAGTCTCTTGAATTGCGGTGTCTCTGACTATCTGGTGAAGCCGGTACCTCGTGCCCTGTTACAGTCAACTCTGAAGGCGCTTCATACCGGTGAAACTATGAGGTCGGCAACAACTGGTAAACTCGTCACGCTCATGGGGGCAACGGGCGGCGTTGGGGGTACTTCGATCCTGTGCGCGCTGTCAGACATCCTGTCCCGGGAAGAAGGGCGGAAAGTCATGTTGATTGATCCGGACACGATTCAGGGGGATGTTGCATTACATTTTGGAGTTGCAGCCGGGCAGGGGTTTTCCAGCCTCCTTAAATCTCCTGAAAGACTTGATACTCTTGTTCTGGATAGAGTGGCGCAACCGGTTAGCAGCCGACTGGATCTATTGTGCTCTCAGGATGACATTGGAACGGATAACACCTGGCCTGATGATAGCCTGCCTGCTCTTATCGGCACGTTAAGGTCTCGCTATCACTATATATTTGTAGATATGCCCGGGCAGATAACAAACGGTCTGCTCTCGTTACTGGAACAGTCGGATATTTGCCTGATTGTTTTGGAACCATCCTTATCCGGCCTCAGGAATACAAAAAACCTATTGAAAAGGATGGAAAAATCGAATGCCGGGACCAGAGCGATTTGTATTCTAAATAATAGCAGACCCGCTCTTCAATCAGGTCTGAGTTCTGCCCGTATCGAAGCATTTTTGAAGCGCCGGCCGGATTACGTTCTTCCGTATGACGGCCGGCATTTCTGCGCTGCAAGCCTGAAGGGCGAACCTGTCTCCAGAAGCGGTGGCAAGGCGGCAGCTCTTCTTAGAGAAATTGCGTGTGACCTTGCAGGGCAATCCGTTGAGCCAAAACCATCACTACTGAAATCATCGCTTAAAATTTTAAGGGGGTAGCATGTTCGGGAAGAAAGTGGCGCAATTTACATATGGTTTCCAGGAAGATCCGGAGGACTGGCAAGGCCCGGAAGAAACGCCAAACCGGCAAGCATCGCCGATCGGTCGACAGTCCGTATCCTCCGACATTGCCGCGGAGGTCAGGAGGCATTTTTATGAATCGGTCAATCCAACTTTAGCGGCCGGCCTGTCTCGGGATGATCTGATTGGCAAGATTACGGAAGCTGTTGCCGATATCGTAGACCGGGAAAAAATCCCCCTCAACTGGAATGAGCAAAGTATCGTCGCCAGGGATCTGCTGAATGATATGATCGGAATCGGTCCCATCGAAGAATTATTAAGGGATGATGCCGTTACGGATATTCTGGTGAATGGGCCGCAAACTGTGTTTGTAGAGCGATCCGGTCGCCTGGAATTGACAGATTTTGAATTTCGGGATGAAGCCCATTTAATGAGCGTGGCACGCAGAATTGCCGTTTCAGCCGGCCGGCGTGTCGATGAGAGTAGTCCCATGGTCGATGCCAGACTGATAGATGGCAGCCGGGTTAACATCATCCTTCCGCCGCTTTCCATTCACGGTACTATTATTTCTATTCGGAAATTTCCCTCTGAGCAGATATGCCTTGAAGATCTGGTTGAAAAGTCCAGTCTTTCCGCGCAGATGTCGGCATTTCTGGAAATCTCCGCGGCCTCTCATCTTAATATTTTGGTTTCCGGCGGGACAGGGGCGGGAAAAACGACGTTGCTGAATGCTCTTTCCGGCAAGATTGGCGAAAATGAACGTGTCGTTACCATAGAGGATGCCGCAGAGATAAATCTGTTGCAGCCGCATGTTATCAGCCTGGAAACACGACAGCGCAATGTCGAGGGGGGCGGTGAGGTGTCCCAGCGTGATTTATTGAAAAATGCCCTCAGGATGAGACCTGATCGCATTATCATTGGCGAAGTGAGAGGGCCCGAAGCCCATGAGATGTTGCAGGCCATGAATACCGGACATGATGGTTCCATGTCCACGATCCATGCAAACTCGGCACGGGATGCCTTGGTAAGGCTTGAAGACCTTCTGCTAACCTTCCAACAGAATTTTAACCCGGCGGCGGTCCGGCGTCAGATTGCATCGGCACTGGATATTGTTGTCCATCTAAACCGGCACTATTCAGGTCATCGGTATATTCAAAGCATCACTGAAGTTGTCGGTGTAGAAGGGGATACGGTCGTGACTCAGGATCTGTTTCGCTTTGAAGAAGCCGAGATCAGCGAGGAAGGACTTTTCGAAGGAGAATTCCGCTGCACGAAAATCCGTCCGTATTCGGAAGCGAAAATCATCAGGCATAATCTGGGGGATGCCCTGAAAAAGGCTTTGAAATAATGGAAGTACTGGAGGGGATTGATGCTTATTCCAGGCTCGCAATCTTATTCACGTTGCTGGCGGGAGGCGGGTTGACCGGCTTGGTTGCTCTGAAAAACCATGGAGCGCTAAAAGACAATAAATTGGATGTCCGCCTGGCCGCTATAGAAGAGGGAACCGATCTTCCTGAGCAGGAAACCCCTGATATCTTTGAGCCGGAAAAGAAAAATAGAGGAGAGTTGACTGACAGGATAACGGTCAATAACGGCGCCTTTCTTCTCATCATGATCGGGAGCCTGATGATGGTTTCTGTATTCTGGACAAATCTGTTTATCGGCTTTGGCCTTTTTCTGGTGAGTGTCGGCATAGCGCTTCTGTTCATTCGCAATCGATTAAGGGCGGCGTTTTCCCGTCGTGTATCTGCTCAGTTCCCCGAGGCTCTGGACCTGTTCGTCCGCGGGGCTCGTGTCGGTGTTTCCGTTGAGGAGAATATGAAAGTCGTTGCCAGTGAAATGCCGGAGCCTTTATCCGGCGTTTTTGCCCTCATGTCGGAACAGATGGTAATCGGACAGTCTCTTGATCAGGTGCTGATTGGTGCTGCGGAGAGATATCCACTCCGGGAGTTTCGGTATCTGGCTGCTACCTTGACGATGCAGCGAAAAACAGGGGGGCAATATGCCGATATCCTTGAAACCCTTAGCAAACTCCTTCGGGAGCAAAAAGAACAACAGGCTCGAACTCATGCCATGACATCGGAATCCAGGCTTGCCGCAAAAATTATTGCAGGCCTGGTGGTTTCGAGCAGTGTCTCATTGTTTTTCTTAAATCGAGAGCAATTTGATTTTCTGTTGGAGGATAGCACGGGTACGAGCATCCTTTTTTACTGTCTCGCAAGCCTTGCCGCGGGCTTCCTTCTGATGCACTGGCAGATTTCGAGAGTGAGGTAGAGCCCATGAAACTGCATGAGCTTCTTTATGTCGTCAGCATCCCAGGCAGCCTGATCTGTCTCGGGTTTGCCGTTTGGTTTTTTGTATCCGGGATACGCAAGCGTCGAGACGAAGCCTGGAAACGCCGGTACCGGCACATCCAAGGCGAGGGAACTGGTAGTGTTTCAGGACAAGATGATCTGGCGACAGGGCTTTCCCGGATTCTGGAAACCGGATCGGTCAGGAATGCGATGTCACTTATAGGATGGCGGTCACACGAGAGAGAAAGCGAATTGTCGCGGGAGATAACAGATACCGGAAAGCCATATGACTTAAGAGGGGAGCCTGGGACTGTATGGGTGTTGGGAGGAGCTTTAGCAGGAGTTGGATTATTTTGGTTTGCTGATCTGGTTTTCCAGTTTGGAGAACCCGGCACTGTTACCTGGACACTCTGTCTTGTCAGTTTGTTGTTACTTGGTGCCTTCACTCCGCGATACGGTGTGCAGTATTTAAGAAAACGCAGGCTGGATGCGTTGGAACGAGTGGCACCTGATGTCATTGATTTACTTGTTCTTGGTGTCGAAGCGGGACTGACCATCGATGCCGGACTGGTGCAGGCACAATCCCATATCGCTCGCTATTCAAGACAGATGAAAGCTGAACTTGATACTTTTATGGCCGAACTGTCCGTTCTGCCAAATCGGAAAGAGGCTTTTAACAATCTGGTTGAAAGAACCGGATCAGATACCTTTCGCTATCTCGCAATCGCTTTGCAGCAGGGGGAAAAGTACGGCACACCGGTGGCTGCCTCTTTGAAACTGGTAACGGAGGAAAGTCGGAAGCGGTCGCATATTGCGTTGGAGAAAAAGGCTGCCCGGCTGCCGGTATGGCTAAGCCTGCCTTTGATGCTTCTGGTTTTACCGCCAGTGATTGCCATTTCCGCAGGTCCCGGTTTTGTCTCACTGATAAGAAGCATCGGAGGGGGAGTATGAAAATAACAGTTCTGATGATCATCCCGGTTCTGTTGTTTGTGACAGCCTGTTCTTCACTGCCTTCCGGACAGGGAAAAATGCCATCTGGCCCTTCTGTTAAGGGAGAGAAAATTGCGGCGGCCTTGAAGGCACGTGGAGACTATCGAGGGGCGGCTGAACTGTATCACAAACTCTTACGCAAACATCCGGGAAGACCTGATCTTTGGCTTACCTACAGCGACATTTTATATAAGCTTGCGGATTATAAGGCGGCTGCCGATGCTTATGAAACTGTTCTGGAGTTTGGAAATCGTACTTGTGAGCCACTGGTTGGACTGGGAAAATCATATCTAAGGCTTTCCAGACCTTCTGAAGCGTTAAGTCACCTGACATATTGTTTGAAACGCAGCCCAAACAATAAAACGGCGTTGAAGCTTATGGCGATCGTGCAGGATTTATCCGGATCGCCAGCTCAATCCCATGCCTATTATCGGCAGGCTATTGCCGCTGATCCTGCCGATGTTGCGCTTCAAAATAACTATGGTCTCTCCCTTATGTTGGCAGGTCATTATGACCAGGCTATCACGGTCTTAAGCAAGATTGCGTTCGGCCGGTCTTCAACGGTTCGAATGCGACAGAATCTGGCTCTTGCCTATGGTCTTCAGGGAGACGAACTGGCGGCAGAAAACCTGATTGCTCTCGATTTTCCTGACGATGTTGTAAAGAGCAATCTGCGTCATTACCGGCTGGTGCGGCATCTCAAGGATGAAAACGGTATCCGCTCTCTTCTGGCGGAAGGGGGAGAACGTGTTTCCGGATATTGAGATCGAGAGCAAAGGTCGGAGCGGTGGGATCTTACACTGGTCCCGGATCTGGCACCATGAAGGCGGGGTAACCGGTTTGGATCTTGCCTTTCTGTGCCCGATTATTCTGGTTCTCAGCCTTTCCACAATTGATTTGGGGCGCTTATTTATAACAGATGGCCTTTTGAGATCATCCCTCACACTATTAGCCGCAACATCTCGCTATACGACAGAAAATCTCACATCTGATCAGCTGGAGGACAGGCTGTTTCAAATTACCCGGAAACGTGCGGCAGGCTGGATTGAAAGGGATATGTTGAGTTTATCTGTTCAACCGGTTTCGCACGGCAAAGCCCCTGTTTCTCTTTACCGGGTTCAGTACAGGATGACGGCTGTTACGCCGCTGGCGGAAGCCTTGCTTGGGGCCGGTGTTTTCCAAAGAGATATTCATCTCCTGGATCATCAGGTCCTGTGATAAATCGGCAGGAGGAGCGGATAATGCGATTTCAGAATAGGATCAAAACTGTATCCGGGCAGCGGGGGAATGTCATGGTGGAGACTGCCATTGCCCTTCCAGTTCTTGTATTGGTGCTTTTTCTGGGTACGGATTTTGTCAGATTTACCCAGTTATCTCACAGAGTAGATCAGGCAGCGGCGGAGACTGTCCGTCATTTCAGTCAAAAACCGGTCGCGGATCTCACTGTACTGGAAGGTCTGCGGCAGGATATTCTTAACCATTCTGCCCTTTCCGAGGAGATCCAATCAATTGAAATTCGGGGTCAGGTCCTGGAATATTCGGCCGTTTCCGGAACCAATATTCTCTGGTCCGGTGCGGTTGGTGATGTTGTGGCCTCCTGCGACATATCGGAGGGAGCGGATATGAACGCGACCTTCGATAATCCTCTGTCTGTCCCGCGCCAGCATTTTTCAAGCATTCGGCTCTGTGTGACGCCGAATAGCAGCTTTTACCTGACGCCCTATTTTCCGTATCGGGATAGGGCCGTTGCTGTTGTCGCACGACGGTTGTTACGGTTTGAAAAAGGCGGATCAGGGAAGGGCGCATGAAGTCCCCTGTCCCAATCAGTTTATGGCGTAATCAACGGGGAACAGCATCGCTTCTTCTGTTGTTTGCTTTCTCCCTGGTTTTTGGCAGCATGGCTCTTGCGTTAGATCTGTCCCGGTATTTTGCTGCCCAAAGCCGAATACAGGAGATGACAGAAAGCGCCTTAATGTTCGGCGCCGGATACAGAGATCTGATTGACGAGGGTGAACTTGAACCACTGGTCCGTGACTTTGTCCGGCAGGGCATTGAAGAAACACCGTTCCTATCTATCTCAGATGATGCATTAGCTCTAAGTCGTTTTTCCCTCTCTCACGAGACAGGGATGGAGACCGTTTCTGCTTCATTGACAGTAACTGTTCCGACAACATTGATGGCCGGTTTTGGAACCATGGAACCGGTCGCGGTCTCTTTTTCCGGAACTGCAAAGGCAAATGTTCGAAATCAGGAGATTGTGATCCTCGTGGACAGAACTGCCGAGGCCGGAGACACCGGAAAACTAACCTATATGAAAAAATCTGTCAGAGATTTTCTGGATCAGTTATCCACTCTGGCGGACGCGGATCAATCCCTTTATGTCGGTATGATTCCGTTTGGAAATGAGGTTGTTCATGTTGGCTCCCGGCGTGACTGGACAGTTGAAACAGATTGGCCCGATAATGAGATTCCTCCTGTGGTTGCCGGTTATCGGGACTGGATGGGGACCCTTGAGGAACAACGTTGGTGTCTAGGAATTCGAAGCGGATCTTCCGGAGAAGATGATGCGCCGCCGACCGAAAACCCTTTCCCGGTTATTCTGACAGTTGATCATGAAACAGATCCGGACGGGCAAGAGCGTTTTTTTATCAATACGCCTACCAGCTGTACGTCCATGCCGATCCACCCTCTGGGCAACAGAATTCATGATTTAAAGGCAAGCAGTGATAACTGGACGGCACATGGCGAGAATGCCGGTGGACGGGCAATGCTGTGGGCGGAGAGAATGCTCGCACCGGAATGGAAAGCAGCCTGGGGCGGGATTGGCTCGGCCCCTTCGCCGTTTGACGGGATTGTCCAGAAAGCAATTATTTTGCTAACCGGAAGCGCTCATAGTGCGACAAGTGGTGAAAACCGGATTTTTTCTGAAACCTGTGCGAGATTGAAAGGGAAAGGGGTTTCTTTTTATATGATCGACTATGAAGCGCCGGAGGGCATGACGGCACTCATGAAGGACTGTGTAGGGGATAGTGGTTCCTATTTTCGTGTGACAGGACCGGATATTCTAAAACGCAGTTTTTCAGAAATCGCTCATTCCCTGATGACGGTTCGACTAACCTCTTTACAATAGATCACGAGCCCTGGCTCTTGGGTCCTATGGGAAAGTGCTTGAGGAGAGCGGCCTCTCCCTTATTGCTGAAATGAACAATGCGGCTGCCTTCTTCCCGTTTAGCCCAGTTCAGATCATAAATCCGATTGAGGATCGCAACGCCGAGGCTCCCGGCCATATGACTGCGACGCATACTCCAGTCCAGACAACTGCGGCACAAGGGACGCCGTTCAGTTTGCAGTCTGGTTATATCGATCCCAAAGGAGCTCAGGAAAGCTGTGCCGGTTTCCGTCAGACCCAATGCGTCGGGATCACCGATAATCATATGGCGAGACTTTAGACTATCGAAGAGATGAACGGCCAGTTCGCCAGCCAGATGGTTATAGCAAACTCTGGCTTTTCTGAGAGCCGGGTCTTTGGGGCCGGTACGAAGTCGCATATAACCCTTCTTCGCAGCAAATCCGAGCATGCTTTCCAGCAGGCTGCCGACATCATCATCGGCCAGCGAGAAGTAGCGATGACGGCCCTGTTTTCTTTGTCTGAGAAGATGCCCTTCTTCCAACTGCTTTAGATGTGTGCTGGCTGTTTGCGGAGTGATCCCTGCTTCCGAAGCCAGTTCTGTGGCGGTGAGGGCCTTACCGCTGAGTAAAGCGGTGAGCATGTTGGAGCGGGCCGGATCTCCGATCAGAGATCCCAAACGTGTAATATCCGGTCCTTCTTTCATCATTTTCCTCCCGGCCCGTTTTGAGTCTAACTTTTACTGGTCAGCAATTTGTAACTCGCGAAGCAGAAGAACATGCCCAAACCGGCCTCAATCCAGCGACGGGCCTTCAGATAAAAGGACACCACAGGGCGGGTTGAAAAGGCGATAGCATAGGTGAGGTGGCCAATAACCGACATCAGGCTGGTCCCCGCGACGATCATGAAACCGACCCAGAATGGAGAATGCGCTTCGATGCCGAGCGACACGATGGCAATCCAGGTCAGCGCCGCTTTCGGATTGGTCATCTGGATCAGGAGACCCTGCCGGAAATAGCTGAAGGTAGTCCCGGCTAAATCCAGGTTCTTAACCATGGGTTCTTTCGCCTGAGCTGCGGATCTAAACGCTTTGAAAGCCAGCCAAAGCAGATAAGCCGCCCCCGCAATCTTGATAGCCGTCATCAAAGAGGCATAGAGCAGCAAAAGAGAAGCCAGACCGGCCCAGGACAGAAACCCCCACAGAAAGGAGCCACAGGCAATACCAAGCGCCAGCGATTTTCCGGCTTTTCGTCCTGTTCCCATGGACGTACCGATGACCGACAGGATATTAGGGCCGGGGCTGAACATTCCGATGGCAAAAGCGCTGTATGCCAGCAAAATACCGGGAAGGTAAAGACTGATTTGTTCCATATTTCTGTTCCTCTGTTTTCCCGGACACTTTCCGGTTTGCCGGTCAGCTTGTCACGAAAAAACACTGATAGTTCGATGGTAATCGAAGCATTGCCGGCGAACAACATGCAAAAAGGAGGGGTATCAAACGAGGAGAAACCCATGATTACCTGCTTTATCCGTTATCAGATCGACCCGAATAAAAAAGAACAGTTTGAGCAATATGCCCGAAACTGGGGGAAGGCCATTCCCCGTTGCGGTGCCGATCTCATTGGCTACTTTGCGCCTCATGAAGGCTCATCAACACTGGCATATGGTGTTTATTCAATCGAAAGCCTTGCGGAGTATGAGGCATATCGGGCACGATTGTCGGAAGATCCCCTGGGGCGCGAAAATTATGAATTCGCCAGGAAGGAGAAGTTTCTCTTAAGAGAAGATCGGACTTTTCTGAAACTGGCGTCTGCACCGCATGGAGCTAGAAGAATAAAATGATTGCCGTTATTTTCGAAGTTGAACCGCATGATGAACACCGGGACGCCTATTTTGATACTGCCGCTCACATCCGCCCCTTTCTGGAAGAGATCGATGGCTTTATTTCTATCGAACGGTTTCAGAGCCTTGTAAATCCGGACAAGATCCTGTCGTTATCCTTCTTCGAAGACGAGACCGCTCTTGAGGCCTGGCGCAATCTGGAAGCGCATCGGGCCGCGCAGGAGATGGGGAGAAACAGGTATTTCAACGACTACCGGCTGAGGATTGCCAGTGTTATCCGGGATTATGGGATGAGTAACCGGGAGCAGGCACCGGAAGACAGTCTGCAGAGACATGATCAATGAGCCGTGATATAGCCGCTCATTCCCGTCCTTTTGAACTCGGGTTGCTGGTCTTGCTGGCGACCCTCTGGGGGTCTTCCTACCTATTGCTGAAGGTCGCGGTTGAAACCATTCCGCCGGTAACCCTTATTGCCGCACGTGTCAGTATTGCCGCGCTTTTTCTGCTGGCTGTAATATATGTCCGGCGAGAGCGTTTGCCGACGGACGGGAAGAGCTGGCGCCTGCTGATGCTTCAGTCTTTCCTGACGGCGTCCGGCGCCTGGACATTGCTTGCCTGGGGTCAGCAATATGTGGATAGCAGCCTGGCGACTGTTCTCAACTCTACATCCCCGATTTTTGTTTTCTTTATCACCCTGCTTTTCACCCGTCACGAAGCGTTGAATCTTTATAAACTGATTGGCGCTGGCCTTGGACTGGGGGGCGTTGTTCTGATTGTCGGGGCGGACGCCCTTGATGGTTTCGGACAACAGGTTTTTGCGCAGATTGCTGTGGTCGGCGGAGCCGTTCTTTATGCCTGTGCGGCGATCCACGGGAAACGGTTCGCTCATCTGCCTTCCACCGTAACGGCTGCCTGCACAATGATCGGTGCTGCGGTTTGCCTGCTGCCGGTCAGTCTGGTGATTGACCAACCCTGGACCTTAAATCCATCCGGCTTGTCTATCCTGGCAACCCTCGTTCTCTCCATCTTCTGTACCGGTATTGCACTTTTGCTCTATTTTCGGCTCGTGAATACGCTGGGGTCACTAGGAGTTGCGAGTCAGGCTTATCTCAGGGTGGGAATTGGCGTTTTGCTGGGTGTTCTGGTGTTAGGTGAAACGGTGACACCGGTGATGGGGGCTGGACTGGTTGCTGCCGTTTGTGGGGTTGCCATGATCAATCTGTTTGGTCGCTCTTCCTAAGGCGAAGACCTCCAGCCATCAGGCATGATAAACAGGCGGGTTGTTTCCGTCACAGCATCGTCTTTTTTATGACCGAGAGAGATCTGGACAGGAATACTTCCTGATTCCAGTTCTTTATCAGTAAAATCATATAACTCTTTGAAAGAATGTGCTTTGTGCCACTCAGTTTCCGGTAATCCGCTAAACCAGCGCGCTTTGGGCCGACGGGATATCATCAACTTGGGCAATCTGGGCAGGCGATACAGCTCAGATCGTTCAAGCCAGAGGCCTTTGGTACAATGTTCGTTGATAATAACCGGATAGTCGATAACAGTGCGCTGGTTATAGGCGTGGGTAAACAGCATGCCTTTGAGGAACGGATATGACTTTACAGAAGTTAGCTCGAGGCTCTTCAAATGCTGTCGTCCGGCTGGAGTTTTCAGGATGGGGAGCTGGTGAGTGAACAAACGGTCCAGCTTCCTTTTAAGCGTGTCTTTCTTTAGTGGTCCGAACCAGTGACCGGTATTCGTACCATCACCAGCAAGCGCATAGAATTTAACAGCAAGCTCCCAGTGATAATCCTTTCCCTGATACCTAAAGAGCAGATCAAGTTCTCCAAGGGTCTGTTTGTTTTCTCTAAGCTGGATATTGGTTCCATGCAGATGCACGCCCTCAAGATTGTCCAGCCAGAAATAAACAAGATATTCAAAATAAGTTCCAAGGGTATGGCGCCGGACCTGCAGAAGGTAATCGGCTAGGGGGCCGGGATCTCTTCTGATATCTTCAATCAGTTGCTGGCTTTGCGGGAGCCTTGCAAGATCCGGTTCCGGCTTTTCATGCAGTAGAAAAGGAGAGCGAATGACCCATTCAAGATCGCTGGCCAGATAGGGAAGGGATGCCGCAAGTTTTTCGGGATAGTCCATCAAATGGGTCAACCTGAGTAAAATATGCTCTAGTTCCTGAATGTCAGATCAGATCATAGAACATCCGGATTGATGTCAGGAACAAAAACAGGGCGAACAGCTTCTTAAGGCGACCGGTATTGATGGTATGGGCAAGATGTGCGCCAAGCGGTGCAAACAGGATTGTCATGGGGACAATCACAAAAAAGCCGAGGATATTGACATAGCCCAGATTACCAGGTGGCAGATCCGGAACAGAAAAGCCCGAGATCAGGAAGCCCATGGTGCCCGGGATGGCAATAATCAAACCGATTGCTGAAGCTGTACCGACCGCTTTTCGGATGGGGTATTGGAATAAGGTTAGGATGGGGACGGTAAAGGTACCGCCGCCGATCCCCATCATGGCGGAAAACCAACCGATAAAGACGCCGATCAGCTCTTTGAAAGGACTGCCCGGAAGGTTTTCGGCTAGATAGGTGTTCTCCGGGCGAAACGCCATATTAGCGGCGACCGCCAGGGCAAGCACTGCAAAAACGCCGGTTAGAAGTGAAGCATTCGAAATGCCGGCAGCCCAGGTCCCGCCGATGACACCCAGCAGGATTGCCGGCCCCCAGCGTTTCAGGAGTGACCAGTCAATCGCCCCCTTCTTGTTATGGGACCAGGCAGAGGAAATGGAGGTGAGAATAATGGTGGCCAGCGAGGTTCCCACGGCTACATGCATCCGTATCTCGGGGCCCACGTCAAAAAACTGCAGCAAATGAAACAAAACCGGGACAATGACAATACCACCCCCTACACCCAGTAAGCCCGCCAGAATACCCGCAAAAACACCTGTTGCAGCCAGAGCCAAAATAAGCCCGGCCAGAAGAGAAAATTCGATACCGTTAAACACGCTAGGTATTCCTGTCGAAAGTGAACGCCGCCCCTTTGCTTGTTAGCATTGAGCCACAGAAATAAATAGGGGAAATAACATTTGCTGCTTTCATCTGATGGAAAAGAAAGTGTCTGACGGCGCGCGCTTATGAAGAGGTTTTTAGTAGATCCCGGATCACCAGTTCCAGTTTGTTAAGGGAGTTACAGACCTCAGCCTTGGTGCAGTAAGGTGCAATCTTCAGCATTTCGGAATCTCCGGTTCCCCAGACTGATTTGCGTTCCGGATTTAGCCAGATAACCCGTTTGGCCCGTGTCTTGATGTCTTTCAGGATATCGGTGCGGGGATCGGCGCCATTAGAGCGGCCATCCCCCAGGATAATCACTGTTGTACGATTATCGATCTCGTCAAAGACCAGATCCTTGAAATCCTCCATAGCCCGGCCATAGTCCGTGGAGCGGCCTCCGAACTGTTCAATGGCCTCCGGGACAGCTTCTTCCGGTCCGTACCGGTCAAAGAGGTCGGTAATTTCACCAAGGGTGCCTGAAAAGGCGAAGGACCGGACTTTCGGCAGAACCTCGTTCATGCTGTAGAGGAATAAAAGCAGGAAGCGGGCGACGGACGCGACAGAGCCGCTGACATCACAGACGGCGAGAACCTTAGGACGGTCCTTTTCCTTTTGCTTCCAGTGAGTTTCGAACAGAATACCGTCATAGGCCACATTACGGCGCATGGTTTTGCGGATGTCCAGATGGCCTCTGTTCTTCACTTTTTTTACCCTGGAATTCATATCTGTCAGGCGCTTGGCCATACGCCTGACCATCTCCCGCATTAGTCGGAAATCCCGGTTTTCAACATTGGAAAGTTTGACCTTTTTCAGGACATCCTGACGAAATTGAGTACTTTTGCCATCGGCTGTGAGGGCAAGTTGCCGTTCCACCATATCCCGAACAGCATCAAACAGGATATCCAGGCGTCCGGACAGATTGCCTGCACCTTCCTCGTCTCCTTCCCTTCGGCGGCGAGAAATTTCCTGGGTGACGTCGCTAAGGCCCATTTCTTCCATGATGCGTCTGGAGAAAAGGCCGCGCTGGGTCATTAAAACAATGCCTGAAAGATTAGCCCGATCTGCGGCTTCTGTCATGGCCATGGTGAGGGCGGTGCGGTCTCCTTCCTCCAGCATGTCCGTCAGGCTGCGGGGGGCGCTGTCGCCTGAGCCTTGCCCACCGTCTTCAACGTCACAGCTTCCAGTTCCGCCGCCGCTGCCTTCTCCACTGCCGCCGGTCGGGGGCGGGCTGTCCATGTCTTCCAGTGTTGCGAGAGAGGAATTCTCATCAGAAAACGGATCGTCATCCTCATTGGCTTCTTCTTCTCCTAAGGATTGATCCTCAAGATCAAGTTTGACATTACTTGTGAAAAACTCGTCAAAACAGCGGTCAAAGCTCTCCATCTCGTCAATGGTCTTCGCCATAACCTGGGAAAGGGCGGCTTTCAGAAGGTCCCGATCTTCATAACCCAGCAGCTCGATCGTCCGCCCGGCATCAAGCGCTTCGCCGATGGAGACGGGAACATCGGAATAACGCAGCATATCGACGAATTCGGCAAGCGGGCGATCCATGATATTTTACCGAGCTTTCTTGGCTTCAATAACCATCTTAGGAATTTCACTGTCCATATTGTCTATATCGTCTTCAAATTTAAGAAGCATATTGAGGGTATTGCGGACAAGGTCCGTATCAAGCTGATCGGAATGCAGCAGCATCAGCGTCCGGGCCCAGTCGATGGTCTCGCTGACAGCCGGTAGCTTTTTCAGATCCTGGGTTCTCAGCTGCTGAACGAAAGACACCAGCTGGTTACGGAGATTTTCATCAAGTTCCGGTACACGCGCCTTGATAATCTGTCGCTCTCGGTCGCTGTCGGGGAAGGGTATATAGAGATGCAGGCACCGACGTTTGAGGGCATCGCCCATCTCGCGGCTGTTGTTACTGGTCAGGAAAACCACCGGCTTTGTCCTGGCTTTGACCGTACCGATTTCCGGAACTGTAATCTGGTAATCTGACAGGATTTCCAGCAGATAAGCCTCGAATTCATGATCGGATTTATCGATTTCGTCAATCAGCAGGACTGTCTGGTTTTCAGATTTCAGGGCCTGCAACAGGGGGCGGGCTTCCAGAAACTGTTCTGAGAAAAAGTGATCTCCGAACTGATGAAGCTTGTCCATGGAAGCGTCCAGCCCTTGTGCATCCTCCAGCAGATCACCGAGTTTCTCTTTCAGAATCTGGGTATAAAGAAGCTGCTTGCCGTATTTCCACTCATA
>DIYE01000333.1:0-484 GCA_002428885.1 Alphaproteobacteria bacterium UBA6062 | reverse complement strand
TGCTTGCCGTATTTCCACTCATAGAGAGCCTTGGATTCGTCCAGTCCTTCGTAACACTGCAGGCGGATCAGATCGGCGCCCAGAAATTCGGAAGTTGCTTTGGCCAGCTCCGTTTTACCGACACCCGGCGGTCCTTCCACCAGAATGGGCTTGTCCAGCTTTTGCGACAGGTAAATGGAGGTCGCAATATGCCGGTCACAAATATAGCCGGATTTTTCAAACCCCTGCTGGATTTCGTCAATGGCGGCAGCGGGGTCTTTGTCGATAAATGTCACGAGGTTATTCCGTATCGTCGGTCAGGCGGCAAGGCCCTGACAGGGTTTTTGATTATTGTTGTGTTCTGTTTTTCTATCTCCATATCAGTAATATAACCTGATTTCCAGCCTTTAGGCCGCTTCCCGGCTGGACAGAGATGTAGCGGCGAGGTAAAACGCAAAGCTGCCCGTTTAGGCGGGATATCCTGAAATCAGCTAGAATATAGACG
>DIYE01000331.1 GCA_002428885.1 Alphaproteobacteria bacterium UBA6062 | reverse complement strand
GCCATCTTCCAGAGGATTTGTAACTGCCCTTCCGTCACCGCCGTTCCAAGCGGGGCAACCGCCTGGCTAAAACCGGCCTTCGCAAGGGCGATCACATCCATATAGCCTTCCGCCACAATAACCGTGCCCGTCTCGTAAGCCCGCTTTTTGGCGGCAGACATGTTATAAAGGACGTGCCCTTTATGGAATAATGCCGTTTCCGGAGAATTCAGATATTTGGCCGGGGCATCCCCGAGAGCCCGACCACCGAAGGCGATCACCCGTCCCTGACGATCTCCGATCGGAAACATCAGGCGATCCCTGAACCGGTCATAGGTCGCGCGGCCATCGTCGGGCTTAATGATCAAGCCTGCTTCCAACAGCAAAGTCTCCGGTATTCCCCTGGCAATCAACGCTTCCTTCATAGCACTGCGAGAAGAGGGCGCATAGCCAAGGCGAAAGGCCGCGACCTCATCTGCGGAGACTTGCCGCCTGTCCAGATATCCTCTCGCGCCGGTTCCAACCTGGGAAATCAGTTGCGCGGAAAACCAGCCTGCAGCAACTTCCATAACCTCGTGAAGGGTTGCCGCCTGCTTCTGCTTTTGCCGAGCCTGACGATCCTGAACCGGCATGGGCATCCCGGCTAGATCGGCAAGGCGCTCTACGGCTTCCGGAAAATTGACACCTTCCGTCTGCTTGACGAACTCCACCTGATCGCCATGCGCACCACAACCGAAGCAATGGTAAAAACCCTTATCTTCATTGACCGTGAAAGAAGGCGTTTTCTCATTGTGGAACGGACAAAGGCCGCTATATTCGCGGCCTTTTTTCGTCAGCTTTGTCCGCCGGCCAATCAGATCAACCAGACTGACACGAGCCCTGATTTCATCCAGAAATTGCGGCGGAAATGCCATCTATACTCCAGTATCGCAGCCTGAAAAGGCGATCTCTGTTATGGCTGATCAGGCACCCAGCGCAGCCTTCACATAGGCATTGGCCTTGGAGAAGTCCATACGGCCTGCATATTTGGCTTTCAGCGCCCCCATTGTCTTGCCCATATCCTTGAGACCTTCAGCACCGATATCAGCAATGGTTTGCTCAACAGCCTGCTTGGTTTCTTCATCCCCGAACTGTTTAGGCAGGTATTCAGAGATGATGTCGATTTCTTCCTGTTCCGATGTTGCAAGGTCAATCCGTCCGCCTTCTTCATAGGCTTTGATGGATTCCTTGCGCTGACGGACCATGGTCGTCAGCATCTGCAGAATCTCTTCCTCACTGATTCCGTCTTCGGACCCCTTGTCGCGGCTGGCGATATCCCTGTCTTTCAGGGTCGCCAAAATCAACCTCAAAGTGGATATTTTCCGCTTATCCTTTGATTTCATTGCCTCTTTTAAAGAGTCGTTCAATCTGGTGCGTAACATATGTTCAATAATCTGTTGTGAAGAAAGCGCCCATACTACCCCAACAGTCGATTTTAGGCAAACCAAATCTTTTGTGTAAACCATTGATTTTAAAGGTATTTTTTTAATAACTAGAGCTTGACGTCATTCCGGGTTTCCCTTATGTTCGCGCGTCAATATCAATATTGGCGGAAGGATTGCGGCCCAGCGTTTATCGCGAGAGGTCCCTACAGGCATGTCTAAATCAATCAACATATCTGATTTGCATAAAGAACGGACGGCAACCGCAGTTCTTGTGCTGGGCGATGGCACCGTATTTCACGGTTTTGGAATAGGAGCCACAGGCGAAACCATCGGCGAGGTTTGTTTTAATACCTCCATGACAGGATATCAGGAAAGCCTGACGGATCCGTCTTTTGCCGGACAGCTCATTACCTTCACCTTTCCGCATATCGGTAATGTGGGTTTCAATGACGAGGATATCGAAACCGCCGGTTCCGCCGCCAGCGGACTGATTATCCGGGCAGACATAACGGATCCTGCAAACTGGCGTGCCGCTGGCCCCCTGAATGACTGGCTTCTGGCCCGCAACCTGACCGGCATTGCCGGACTGGATACCCGACGCCTGACCCATGTGATCCGTGAAACAGGCGCCCCCAATGGTGTGATCGCCTACCATCCGGACGGTGTTTTCGATCTGGACGCTCTCAGAAAGAAAGCTGCCGAGTGGCCTGGCCTGGAAGGCATGGATCTGGCAAAGGAAGTCAGTTGCAAGGAAAGCTACATCTGGACGGAAACGCGCTGGGCCATGCAGGGCGGTTTTGGAGAGGTAGCAGAACCGAAACGCCATATCGTGGCTGTTGATTACGGCGTGAAGCAGAATATCCTGCGCTGCCTGGCCTCCCTGGGTTGCTCCATCACGGTTGTCCCGGCGACGGCTAGCTTTGAAGAGATCAAATCCCACAATCCTGACGGCATTTTCCTGGCCAATGGCCCCGGCGATCCGGCAGCGACAGGAGAATATGCCGTTCCGGTGATCAGAGAATGTATCGAAAGCGGCATCCCCACTTTCGGGATCTGCCTCGGACACCAGATGCTGGCGCTCGCTGTCGGTGCAGAAACCATGAAGATGCAACAGGGACATCGGGGGGCCAATCAGCCGGTCAAGGACCTGACCACGGGCAAAGTGGAAATCACATCCCAGAATCATGGTTTTGTGGTCAAACGGGAAAGCCTGCCCGACGGTGTCTCCGAAACGCATAAATCCCTGTTCGACGGTGTTGTTGAAGGCCTTGAGCTTAAGGACAAACCGGTCTTCTCCGTCCAGTATCATCCGGAAGCCAGTCCCGGACCTCAGGACAGCTATTACCTTTTCGAGCGCTTTGTAAATATGGTGGACCAGCATGCCTAAACGTACCGATATCCAGTCCATTATGATCATTGGTGCCGGGCCGATCATTATCGGCCAGGCCTGTGAATTTGATTATTCAGGCACCCAGGCCTGTAAAGCGCTGAAGGAAGAGGGGTACCGGGTGATCCTGGTCAACTCCAACCCCGCAACGATTATGACGGATCCCGGTCTCGCTGATGCGACTTATGTGGAACCGATCACCCCGGAAGTGGTTGCCCGCATTATCGAAAAAGAGAAACCGGACGCGGTTCTGCCGACCATGGGCGGTCAGACAGCACTCAATACAGCGCTTGCACTGGCTGAGGATGGTACACTGGATCGCCTGGGCGTAAAACTGATTGGTGCAAAGCAGGAAGCCATCGCCAAAGCCGAAGATCGCGACCAGTTCCGGACCGCCATGATGAAAATCGGCCTTGATATGCCAATTAGCGGTGTCGCACACAGTTTGGATGAAGCCTGGAAAGTTCTGGAGAAAGTCAAACTCCCCTGCATTATCCGTCCTTCCTTTACGCTGGGCGGCACCGGCGGCGGGATCGCCTATAACCGGGAAGAGTTTGAAACCATTGTTGGATCCGGCCTCGACGCCTCTCCGACCACCGAAGTTCTGGTGGAGGAAAGCATTGTCGGCTGGAAAGAATATGAAATGGAGGTTGTTCGGGACAAGGCGGATAACTGCATTATCATCTGTTCCATTGAAAATGTGGACCCTATGGGCGTTCATACCGGCGACTCCATTACGGTTGCACCGGCCTTGACGCTGACCGACAAGGAATATCAGGTCATGCGGAACGCTTCCCTCGCCGTCCTTCGGGAAATCGGCGTGGAGACCGGCGGCTCAAACGTACAATTCGCCGTTAATCCGGAAAATGGCCGCCTGATCATTATTGAAATGAACCCGCGGGTATCCCGCTCCAGTGCGCTGGCCTCCAAGGCGACCGGCTTCCCCATCGCGAAAATCGCGGCGAAGCTGGCGGTTGGCTATACCCTGGACGAACTCGACAATGACATCACCGGTTCGACACCGGCTTCCTTCGAGCCGACCATCGACTATGTGGTTACCAAGATCCCGCGCTTCACCTTTGAGAAATTCCAGGGCGCTGAAGCCAAGCTGGGCACGGCTATGAAGTCCGTCGGTGAAGCCATGGCCGTTGGCCGGACCTTCCAGGAATCCCTGCAAAAAGCGCTGAGGTCTCTGGAAACCGGACTGACAGGCCTTAATGAAACCAGTATCGGCGATGACAAACAGGATATCCTGAATGTTCTGGCACAGAGCACACCGGACAGACTCCTGAATATTGCCCAGGCTTTCCGGACCGGTCTCAGCCTGGAAGAAATCCAGGGTGCCAGTAAATTTGAACCCTGGTTCCTGGCACAGATTGAAGCACTGGTACAGGCTGAAGAGGCTGTCCGCAGCAAGGGTCTTCCAGACCATAAGGGCGGTCTTCTGACCCTCAAGAAAATGGGTTTCTCCGATGACCGGCTGGCAGAACTTGCCGGCAGACAAGCGGTTGATGTCGCTGATTTACGGGAAAGACTGGATATCGCTCCGGTCTACAAACGGATCGATACCTGCGCCGGTGAATTCACCTCCAAAACACCTTATCTCTACTCAACCTTCGAGGGGAATGAATGGGATCCGGCGATTTGCGAAGCTGATCCGTCAGACCGCAAGAAGGTCGTTATCCTGGGAGGCGGCCCAAACCGGATCGGACAGGGTATCGAGTTTGACTACTGCTGTGTTCACGCGGCTTACGCCCTGGAGGAAGCAGGCTATGAGACCATCATGGTCAATTGTAACCCCGAAACAGTTTCCACGGATTATGATACATCCGACCGGCTGTATTTCGAACCGCTGACCGTCGAGGACACTCTTGCAATCATCCGCAAAGAGCAATCCAAAGGAACATTGCACGGGGTTATTGTCCAGTTCGGTGGCCAGACACCATTGAAGCTGGCGGCCGGACTTGAAGCTGCCGGTGTCCCGATCCTGGGGACTTCTCCGGATGCGATTGATCTCGCCGAAGACCGGGAGCGCTTCCAGCAGCTCTTGCATAAACTCGACCTGATCCAGCCGCAGAACGGTATTGCCCGCTCCGTCGAGGAAGCCTTTAAAGCAGCGACGGATATCGGCTATCCGGTTGTTGTCAGGCCGTCCTATGTCCTGGGTGGCCGCGCCATGGAAATTGTCCGCGACGACGAGGCCCTGGATCGCTATATGCGCGAAGCCGTGCAGGTATCCGGTGACAATCCGGTCCTGATTGACGGCTATCTGCAGAATGCCATTGAAGTCGATGTGGACTGCCTGTGCGACGGCAAGGATGTCTATGTCGCCGGGATTATGGAGCATATTGAGGAAGCCGGTATTCACTCCGGTGACAGTGCTTGCGCCTTACCGCCGTATACCCTGAGTGAGGCTGTTATTGCCGATATCAGACGTCAGTCTGAAGCCCTTGCTATTGCGCTTAATGTTGTCGGCCTGATGAATGTGCAGTTCGCGGTGAAGAACGACACGGTTTATATCCTGGAAGTTAATCCCCGGGCCAGCCGAACAGTTCCTTTTGTCGCCAAAAGCATCAACTATCCTATCGCCAAAATCGCCGCGCGGATTATGGCCGGTGAAAGCCTGGCTTCCTTCGGTCTTGAAGAAGCCAAGATGGATCATGTAACGGTCAAAGAGGCTGTTTTCCCGTTCGCCCGCTTCCCCGGTGTTGATGTGGTGTTGGGCCCGGAAATGCGGTCCACGGGTGAGGTCATGGGTATCGATAAGGACTTTGCCTCAGCCTTCCTGAAATCCCAGATGGCCGCAGGCGTCGTCCTGCCGACAGAAGGCAAGGTCTTTGTATCCGTCAAGGATCTGGACAAGCCGCTGGTTAAGGACGTTGCCGAAAAACTGGTTACCCTTGGTTTCGATCTTGTCTCCACCAGCGGAACGGCAGCCTATTTCTCCGACAATGGTATTCCGGTTGAAAAAGTGAATAAAGTGATGGAAGGTCGTCCGAACATCGTGGATCTGATGAAAAACGGGGAAATCACCCTGGTCATCAACACGACGGAGGGAGCACAGGCTCTCAAGGACAGTTATGATATCCGTCATACTGCCCTGGTCATGAAAACGCCCTATTCGACAACTATTGCTGGCGCCCGCGCTTCTGTTATGGCGATTGAGAAAATTAAGACAGGAACACTTGAAGTTAATCCGCTTCAATCCTATTCTTAACTCTTTATTCAAACAGCGTATGACATTAATCACTTGATCACTATGCGCCTTGCGGATTGAGGCGCAAACAAAGAGCATTTGCGTGACAGCGTAAACAGAGATTTCAATGGACAGACTACCCATGACAGCAGCCGGGCATGCTCGGCTGGAAGATGAATTGAGAGACCTTAAATCCAATGCCCGGCCGGCCGTCATTCAGGCGATTGCAACCGCACGCGAGCATGGAGATCTTTCGGAAAATGCTGAATACCACGCCGCCAAGGAACAGCAATCGCATATCGAAGGGCGCATTTCAGAACTCGAAGACAAGTTGGGTCGCTCGGAAGTCATTGATGTTGCAGCCATTACCGGTAGCCAGATCAAATTCGGCGCGACAGTTTTGCTCGTCGATGAAGACACTGATGAGGAAACCTCCTACCAGATTGTTGGTGAGGATGAGAGTAATATTGAGGAAGGACGCCTGTCTATTTCCGCCCCTCTCGCCCGTGCCCTGATCAACAAGGAACAGGGAGACAGTGTCGAAGTCACCACGCCCGGTGGTTCCAAAGCCTATGAAGTTCTGAACGTCAAATATATCGGCTAATCCAGCCCGATCTTTCGGCAGTTAAGGCAACCCCCGTACATATGTTCGGGGGTTTTTTGTATCCGACGACCCGTATTTCCGCGAATTTTCCAAAAATCTCATTTAAATTAGAAGAATAGAATTTATACTGAATTCGCGGATCTGAAACAGGGGGATCAGAGACATGAACGTCTTCGGTGCAGATATTAAGACCAGCAGCATCAGCGTTGGGATCTGGCTCTTCATTGCTTACATCACCTTACTGACAATTGTTGTAGGGACCCTCAACGCCTATCATTTTCAGAGTGCCGTCGAACATACGGCCAGCAAACCTGGTGTCTTTCGCGAAATTGTTGGAGATGCCCAGCGCCTTTACGAACTCGATAACCGGCTGGCCCGAACCAAATCCGCCATCGACACAAAAAGGCAGCAAATCGGAATTCTGAAAGAAGCGGAATGGCAGGCACTCTCTGAAGGTACAGCTGATAATACGGCTCCCGTTCCTTCCTCCAATATCAAAAATACGAAAATCGATTTCCTCAACACAGAAGTGATCCGTCTTGAAAAAGTCCGAACTCTTGTTGAGGGCGAAATCGGGACTTTGCTCCAGGATCCCGAGAAAGCAGCCTTAATCGGGGAACTGCATTTCCTGAACCAGATTAATCTCGGCATTCTTGCCATTCTGCCCAATATGATCCTCACGTTGATCCTGACCCTCGCCATGGGCGGCCTCGGCAGCCTGATTTATGTGACTTATGATTTTTTTCATATGAAATACGGGCGACATGAGGAAAGCGGAAACCGAAAACATACCCTCACCTGGTATTTGTTTCGCCCGCTGCTTGGCATGGTTACGGCCCTCGCCGTCTTCGTCCTGTTCAAAGCGGGACATCTCAGCCTTTCCGTTTCTTCCGGCAATGGCGGAGACATCCAGACCATGAGCCCCTTCTTCGTCTCCTTCATCGGTATTATTTCAGGTCTGATGACGGAGCAGGCCACGGATAAAATCCGCCATACCGGTACAGCACTGTTCCGATCCGGCAAACAGAGGGAAAATGACAGGCATCGCTGGGCCGTAGGTGTTCAGCGGGCCATTACCGAAAAGAATATGGATTCCCGTGATCTGATGAGTTACCTGGATGTCCCGGACAAAACCGTCGCTGATTGGCTGGAGCAAAAGAAGCCGGTTCCGCCGGCCGAGCAAATGGTGATTTCAGCCTGGCTGGCCCTGCCCAAACAAATCCTGTTTACCGATATCCGGCCCAAAACCTCCTGAAGAGCTGCGAGACATCTCACATCTCTTCAGGAGCATTTCAGACATTCATCAGGATTTCGGATAACCAGCCTGTTCAAGTGCCACAGTGATTTCAGCGAGGATTTCCGGATCATCAATGGTTGCCGGCATCCGATATTCTTCACCATCAGCGATCTTTCGCATAATCCCTCTCAGGATTTTGCCGGACCGGGTTTTGGGCAGCCTTTTGACGACCATTGCTTCCTTGAAAGCGGCGACAGGACCGATTTTTTCCCGAACCAGAGCGACAAGTTCCCGGACGATATCACCTTCAGGTCTATCCACACCGGCATTCAGAACAACAAATCCCATGGGAATCTGGCCTTTCAGGCTATCTTTCGCGCCAATGACGGCACATTCGGCCACATCCTTATGGCCTGCCAGGACTTCTTCCATACCGCCCGTTGACAGACGATGCCCGGCCACATTGATAATGTCATCGGTCCGCGCCATGATAAAGAGATAACCATCTTCATCAACAAAACCGGCATCCCCGGTTTTATAATAACCCGGGATCTCTTCCATATAGGATTTCAGGAAACCCTCATCATTCTGCCAGAGCGTCTGCAAGGTTCCCGGCGGCAGCGGCAATTTGACGGCAATAACGCCAATATCGCCGGCGGGCATCTCACTCACGGCATCTTCTTCGTCAATAATGCGGATATCGTAACCTGGCACCGGCAATGTCGGACTGCCAAGTTTCACCGGTTTAATGCCGTAACCGGAACAGTTAGCACCCATGGGCCAGCCGGTTTCCGTTTGCCACCAGTGATCGAGCACCGGAACTTTCAGGGTATCCTGAGCCCAGACGATCGTATCCGGATCTGCCCTTTCCCCAGCCAGGAAAAGGGTTTTGAAATGACTGATATCATAGTCTCCAATCAGCTTGCCTTCCGGGTCCTGCTGTTTAATCGCCCGAAAAGCGGTTGGAGCGGTGAACAGCGCTTTAACACCGTGATCCTGAATAACCCGCCAGAAAGTTCCGGCATCCGGTGTTCCGACCGGCTTGCCTTCAAACAGGATAGATGTGCAGCCATGCAGCAGCGGCGCATATACAATATAGGAATGGCCAACGACCCATCCCACATCCGAGGCTGCCCAGAAGACCTCTCCAGGATCGATATCATATACATGCTTCATGGACCATTTCAGGACGACGGCATGCCCGCCATTATCCCGTACAACGCCTTTGGGCACGCCAGTTGTTCCTGACGTATAAAGAATATATAGCGGATCTGTCGCCTTGACGGGGACACAGTCGACAGGTTCGGAGCGACCGGCCAGCTCTTTCCACTCCACATCCCGACCTTCCACAAGGCTCGCTGTCACTTCAGGACGCTGAAGGATCACGCAGTGATCCGGCTTATGTGAGGAGATCTCAATAGCTTCGTCCAGAAGCGGCTTATATTCAACGATACGCCCCGGTTCAAGACCGCAAGAACCTGCGATCATGGCAACCGGTTTGGCATCATCAATCCGCGTTGCCAGCTCTTTTGCGGCAAAACCGCCGAAGACAACAGAATGAATGGCACCAATGCGCGCGCAGGCCAACATGGCAATGGCAGCCTCCGGAACCATCGGCATGTAAATAATAACACGATCCCCTTTTGTGATACCAAGCGACGTAAGTCCGCCGGCAAAACGGGCAACAATTTCGGTCAGTTGCTGATAGGTGAATTTCTCCACATGTCCGGTCATAGGGCTGTCATAGATCAGAGCCGTCTGTTCACCCCGCCCTTCTTCCACATGACGATCCAAACAGTTATAGCAGGTATTCAACTCGCCGCCGGGAAACCATTTCGAAAAAGGAGGATTGTCATTATCCAGGACCCGATCCCATTTACGGAACCATTTCAGATCTTCCGCCGCTGCTCCCCAGAATTTTTCCGGATCCTTGAGCGACGTATGAAAATCCTCTTCGTATGTTGCCATAACTACACTTCCTCCCGCATGCATATCAGAATCGCATAAAATATTTTTTGTCTGATTATAACCATGTTTCCCCTACGTCAACCCTTTCGAGGCCTCTGCATAGGGCATAAAAAAAGCCGTGAAAAATATCACGGCTTTCCTGATGAGCATTTTTCCATCAATCCTTGTCTGATTTGAAAAGCTCTTCGAAATTTTTGACGGCCTCCGCCTTTTCTTCATCCTTGGAGCCACTACTTTTACCGAACACGGCTTCCGCTTCAGCCATAGGATCGTAGCTCTCTTCCTGTTGAAGCTGCTGCTTCTTCCGTTCATAAGGAGTCAGAGGAACGGCCGCGGCATCCGCAGCGACGGCGGCTGCCACTTCTTCCATCAG